>NZ_JBCOSQ010000017.1:0-81299 GCF_040920905.1 Butyricimonas sp. RTP31003st1_G1_RTP31003_210430
CCGTATGCCCGTTCGTTACCGCAATGAGGACATTTCCCCACGATATAACGGTCTGCCAGGAATTGCCCTGCCTTCTCGTCGTAGAACTGCATCGAGGTCTTTTCGATAAATTTTCCCTCATCATACAGCTTCTTGAAAAAAGCGGAAGATAACTCGTGATGCGTCTTCGAACTTGTCCGGGAATATATATCAAACGAAATACCCAGTTCTTCGAAAGAATCCTTGATGATCTTGTGATAACGATCGACAATATCCTGCGGGGTCACACCCTCTTTCTGAGCCTTGATCGTGATCGGCACCCCGTGTTCGTCCGATCCACCGATAAATGCCACATCCTCACCTTTTTTCCTCAGATACCTCACGTAAATATCGGCAGGCACGTATACCCCCGCCAAGTGTCCGATATGCACGGGTCCATTCGCGTAGGGCAAAGCCGTGGTAATCAAATTTCTCTTGAACTTACTCATATATCCAGTTTATAAACTTTTGAACTCTAGTGGCGCAAAGTTAGAAAAATATTAGTTACCTTCGTACTATAATAACAAAACTTCAACTTTTATGTTACGACCTATATACCTGCAGCCGGGAGATAAGGTGGCTTTAATTTCACCTTCCGGCGTTGCAACAAAAGAACAGCTGGATGCGGCCTGTTCACTCCTGACCTCTTGGGAGTTGGAACCTGTACCCGGACAACACGTTCTTTCCCGACACGGGAGATTGGCAGGCACGGATGAAGAACGATTACATGATTTACAAACAGCCCTTGACGCCGAGGACATCCGGGCCATCTGGTGTATGGCGGGAGATTACGGGATGTTACGTATCGTGCAAGAGGCGGATTATTCCATATTTCAAGGAAACCCCAAATGGGTGATCGGGATGAACGACATCACGGTGTTACACTCCAAACTCCATTCCCTCGGAATCGAGAGTTTACACGCCTTCATGCCTTCCGATTACAACACAACTTCCCCGGAAGTGGTCACGCAATTACGGAATTTCCTTTTCGGGATCATTTCCTCGTACGCCATACCTGCACACCCGTTCAACCGACCGGGAATCGTGGAAACCGAAATGATTGGTGGAATGTTGCAATGGGTGCATAACCTGCATGACACTTGTATCGAACGGAACACGAAAGGGACGATCCTTTTCATCGAGGACCCGTCTAACGATCTGTACGAAATTGACCGGAACGTGAAATGTATGAAATACGCTGGGAAATTCCAGCACTTAGCCGGATTGATCGTCGGGGAATTCGGGAAAGACTCGACCCCGGAATTTAAAGAAGAAGTGTATAAATTGATTCATGACGCCGTGGAAGATTACACGTACCCCGTGTGTTTCGGTCTTCCGGCCGGACACGTGCGCAACAATTTCCCCCTGATCCTGGGAGCAAACGTGGAATTAATCGTTCACCCGAAAGGAGCGGAACTACATTTCCCCTGATCACGTACAAGCCATGCACAAAATTTTATTGGTAATTCTATTTTTAATTTACATTGCAATGAATAATATTGTTTATCCGGCAAAGCTGGACACCCTATACCGGGCGATTGACTATCGCCAGTCACAACACGATTTGCCCATGATCGGCATTTCTGCCAATTTCGAAAACGGGAACTCATGTATCGAACACTCGTACGTGATTTCAATCCTGCAAGCGGGCGCGATACCCGTGCTACTTCCCGTGCATAACGATATCGAAACACTCCGGAAGACCATCGAAACACTCGATGGATTGATGCTTACCGGAGGTGGGGATATTAATCCGCTGTACGGGAACGAGGAGCCTCTCCCCCCGCTCGGAAGTATTGATGCCGCCAGAGATCAATTCGATTTCACGCTGGTAAAACTGGCTGCCGACCGACAAATCCCCATCTTCGGAATCTGCCGCGGGCACCAGATCATTAACATGGCTTTTGGGGGGACAAACTACCAGGACATCTATTCCCAGCATGAACAGCAACTACTGAAACACAGCCAGTCCATCAGCCGGGAATTCGGTTCCCACACGGTAAACATTGTCAGCAACACCGTACTCCATTCTGTTCTCGGAACAGACTCCTTGATCGTGAATTCATACCATCATCAAGCAGTCAAAGACGTGGCTCCCGGATTCCGGGTAAGTGCCACCTCTCCCGACGGGATCGTGGAGGCCATGGAAGGGATGCCCGGACACCGCGTATTCAGCGTGCAATGGCACCCGGAGAAAATGGCCGTTCGCCCGGATGAGCAAATGATGAAGTTATTTCATTATTTCGTGGACGAGGCAACCTTGTTTAAGAAAGCCAAAGAGATTCATCGAAACAGTCTTATCGTGGATTCCCATTGTGACACCCCGATGAAATTCACCGAAGGATTCAATTTCGGGGAACGTCACGAGGATGTCAAAGTCGATCTCCCCAAAATGCAGGAAGGACGAGAAGATGCCGTTTTCATGGTAGCCTATCTTCACCAAGATGCCCGGGATGATGAATCCCTGCAAGCTGCCACGCAAAAAGCCGTGGATATTCTTTTCCAGATTTCCGAGCAGGTAAAACTCAATGAAAACCAAGTAGGCATTGCCTATAACGTAGATGATTTGATCTACTTGAAAAATGCCGGAAAGAAAGCCATCTTCCTTGCCATCGAGAACGGGTATGCCATCGGCAAAGACCTCAACAATCTTTCCATGTTCAAAGACATGGGAATCACGTACATTACCTTATGCCACAACGGCAGCAATGATATATGCGATTCCGCCAAGGGCGAGCCGGAACATGACGGATTGAGCCCGTTCGGTCGGGAAGTAGTAAAAGAAATGAACCGCCTCGGTATTATCATCGACATTTCACATACCAGCGCAAAAACGGTGCAGGATGTTCTGGAACTCAGCACGGCACCCATCATCGCATCCCACTCTTCCGCACGGGCTTTATGCGACCACCCGAGAAACCTCACGGATGATCAGATCAAAGCGATTGCGGCCAAAGGTGGAGTAGTACAGGTATGCCTCTACAACTGGTTTCTAAGCAAACAACCCAACCCGACGATCCTGGACGCCGTGGCACATATCAACCATATCGTGCGACTTGTCGGCATTGACCACGTGGGTATCGGCACGGACTTTGACGGTGACGACACCGAAAAGCTAACCGGTTGCCGGGCTGCCAATGAAGTGATTAACCTCACGGTTGAACTTCTCCGACAAGGGTACACCGCCGAGGAACTGCATAAATTATGGGGAGATAATTTATTGAGAGTATTGAATACCGTGCAAAATTAAAATACAAGCTTGCAATTTCAGCTCATGCTAAATTTCACATTTTAAACCATGACGATCGAAACGTTACACCAGAAATTTATACACGAACTACCCGGTGAAACAGCACAAGAACGGATGTCTCCCCAGCCGAAATACGTGGAAGGGAAAGAGGGAATCCACCAAGGTCATCCCATCAACAGTGCCGTTATGATGCTCCTTGTTCCCTACCAAGGTGACTTGGCAATACCTTTTATCAAAAGAACAAATGCAGGGAAATATCATGGGGGACAGATGGCCTTACCCGGTGGTAAAAGTGAACCGGGAGACGGGAATAGCCTGAACACGGCATTACGGGAATGTGAAGAAGAGATTGGGGTACCCCCCAAGGAGGTCACGGTTATCGGAAAATTAAGTGACGTGTATATTCCATTAAGTAACTTTAATATAACGCCCTTTGTTGGAACTATCCCAGAAATGCCTAATTTTGTACTCTCGAAAAATGAGGTAGAAAAAGTGATCATCATTCCGTTAAAAGACTTACTGGACGACAAGAATAAAACAAGTCAGGTATTGTACCGGCAGGAACAAAAAATCATAGCCCCGGGTTACAAGATCGGAGAAAATTTCATCTGGGGAGCCACGGCCATGATGATCGCGGAACTGGAAGCCATGGTAAAAAACGAACAATAACGACTGAACGCAAGATGAAGAACAAATTTTGTATATACATTCTCTTCCTATTACTCGGCTGCATGGCTTGTAACTTTTCCTCCACACAGGAAAAATACAAAACACTTGGCAGCGAAACATGGGAACGAGACAGCAATTACAAATTCGAATTCGACATCGCGCAACCCGGCAGTTATCATATCAGCACCTGCATCCGTCACACTACCGACTATAAACAAAGAAATATCAGTTGCTACTTGATCATCCGACATCAAGGAGTAGACGTGGATAAAGAGAATTCAGACATTATCATTGTCGACAATAACGGCAGGTGGGTCGGTCAAGGACTCACGGGACTAAAAACAGTCGTACAACCGATTGAACGGATTTTCCATTTTGACTCCACGGGCATTTATACCGTGGAAATCAAACACCGGATGAAAGATAAACAACTGAAAGGGATTAAAAATATAGGAATTAAAATAAAATCCATAACTTATTATGGCGAAGAATAAACTGGCGAAATTTGCCGAAATGGAAACCTTGGAAAACGTGTTCCAGCCCACCCATGAAGAAGTATTCCGCACGGATTACAAGTTAAAGGGAAAATGGGGAGAACAAGTTTTCGGCAATGATCACCCGATCGTTTTAGAAGTGGGATGCGGCAAAGGAGAGTACTCCGTGGGATTAGGCGAACTCTATCCCGAAAAGAACTTTATCGGACTTGACATCAAAGGGGCCCGAATGTGGACAGGAGCGAAAGCCGCGAACGAAAAAGGAATGAAAAACGTCGTTTTCCTGCGTACTCACGCAGAAGAACTAGAATCTATTTTCGCACCCGGAGAAGTTTCCGAAATTTGGATTACCTTTCCCGACCCTCAAATGGCAAAAGCCCGCAAACGACTCACGGGAACCCGTTTTCTCTCCCTGTACCGAAAGTTTCTGAAGGAAGACGGTCTTATCCATCTGAAAACAGACAGCCCTTTCCTCTATCAATACACGGCAGAACTGGTCAAGGTGAACCACCTCCCCGTAAACGTCAACACGGATGATCTTTACGGGGTTGGACTGGATGATAAAATTTTAGGCATCAAGACTTTTTATGAACGTCAGTGGCTGTCACGAGGTAAAACCATTAAATACATCCAATTTTCATTAGCTGGGCCGATCCAACTCGTGGAACCCGAAATCGACATTGAAAAGGATGATTATCACAGTGAAACACAATTCATGACGAGACAATTGAAAGTTGAAAATTGAAAATAAAGAAATGAAAGAACCTGTAACCTGTAACCTACCAATTGGTAACTCGCCGAAGGCGAATCCTCCCCGGGTATTAATGGCCATGAGCGGCGGAATTGATAGCACGGTGGCAGCCATGTTGCTACAAGATCAAGGGTACGAGCTGGTAGGGGTTACTTATCGGGTATACGATCAAATCTCCCAGGCCTGCATGGAGAAAGAAAAAGGGTGTTGCAGCGTGAACGCCATTTTCGAAGCTAAACACATGGCCCTACAAATGGGATTTGAACATCATATTCTCGATATTCGGAAAGATTTTAATGATCTGGTGATTCGGAATTTCATCGATGAATACTTGCAAGGACACACGCCCAATCCTTGCGTACTCTGCAATTCCACGATCAAGTGGGGAAAATTGATTGCCATGGCCGACGAGTTAGGCTGTGATTATATTGCCACGGGACACTATGCCCGCATCGGTCAACAGGACGGACGTTATTTTCTGCGCAAAGGAGTGGACGAGACCAAAGACCAGACTTATTTCCTCTGGACGTTAACCCAGGAGAATCTTGCCCGCACGATCTTTCCTCTGGGGGAATTAACAAAACCTGAAGTACGACAAATTGCCTTGGAGAAAGGATACGAGAAACTCTCCAAGAAAAGCGAGAGCCAAGAAATTTGCTTTATCCCGGATAATGATTACCGTACCTTCCTCGCGGAGAACGTGGAAAACTTTACAGAGAAATACGGTCCCGGATTGTTTGTTGACACTTCCGGCAAACGCTTGGGAGAACACCGGGGATTCCCCAACTACACGATCGGACAACGCAAGGGACTCGGCATCGCCCTAGGACATCCCATGTTCGTGGTCGACATCCGACCGGAAAGCAATGAAGTCGTGCTGGGAACCCGGGAAGAACTACAAGGAAAGACGTTCCGGGCAAAGGATATTAACCTAATGAAGTACGCCTCCCTACCCGATGGCTTTGAAGTAAACGCCAAAATTCGTTATCGCAACCGGGGAGCGCAAGCCTCCGTCTATCACGAAAATGACTTACTCCGGGTAGAATTTCACGAAGGAATGGATTCGATCACCCCGGGGCAAAGTGCGGTTCTATATGAAGGAACCGACGTTGTGGGGGGAGGAATTATCATCTAAATACAAAAATTTAAACTGGAAAAAGAAAATAGAACTCTCTTTTTCCAGCCTAACGTATTATAATCCTTCAACCTAATTGCGGGTACAAAATCCCTTACTCATACTCGTGAAGTGAAAGTGGGATTATTTTATTCCGGTACCCAAGAACTTCATAGAAAAAGAATCAAACTGGTCTATGGCCTCCGGCTGACGAGCCAAGGCATCTGGAACTCCTTCCAAAGCGTATAAACGGGAATATTTCAATATTTTCTCGGACATCGACTTTATCTCTGTTGTCCCTAGAAACTTCTCGGCAGCCCAAACAATATTATCATATGCTTCCGGTTGACGGGCAATAGCGGAAAAACAAGCCGCCAGACATTTTCCCCGAGCCGTTCCCCGTTCCACTTCCGCCTCTTTATCCAATGGAGCGATAGCAGTAATCGTGTCATACTGAGCCAATTTTGCCGTAGCTTGCATCAGTTCTTTTGCCATTTCCGGCTGACGGGCAATACTTTCATATAATGAAAGGGTAGAATACATTTGATTCGCCTTGTAATCAGACGTAAATGTATCACCATTATATATAGTAACATCATCCCCCTCATCCGAACAAGCGACAAAAAATAGTAGGCAGGCAGCCATTAATGTGGTAACAATTCGTCTCATTTGTAATTTAAATTTATCTGTTTAACTTGTTATCTATAATCTTCGTCAATACCTCCCGCAGCGTCCCCCCCATGGCACGCACCATCTTCGGCACGAAACTATTGGAAGTCATCCCCGGAGTAGTGTTCACCTCCAACATAAAAATCTCGTCCTCCCGCACGATATAATCCACCCGGATGATCCCTTCACATCTTAATATATCGTAAATCATCGAAGACAATGTCTTGATCCGGTTAGTCAGTTCGGGTGAGATACGAGCCGGGATAATTTCATCCGACTTTGTCGGGTCATATTTGGCCTCGAAATCAAAAAACTCGTTCTTCGGGACCACCTCGGCAATCGGCATGGTAATATCCATATCCCCAGCCTTCACGACCCCGCAAGTCAGTTCCGTCCCGTCGATAAATGTCTCGATCAACACTTCCCGACAGAGAGCAAAAGCCTTTTTCAAGGCATCTTCCAACTGGGTAGCCTCCTTTACTTTTGTCACCCCGAAACTGGAACCCTCGGCATTCGGTTTCACGAAACAAGGTAACCCCACCTCGTTGATAATCTCGTTCACGTCGTATGCCATTCCCCGAATCAACATCACGGAATCGGCCACGTTTACCCCGTAACTCTTCAAATAAGTATTACACGTGTGTTTATCGAAAGTCAAAGCAGAGGCCAACACGTTACAGCACCCGTAAGGCACACCCATCATATCCAGATACCCCTGCAACAACCCGTTCTCTCCCGGAACACCGTGTATCGTGATATAGGCAAAATCAAACAAGATCTTCTCCCCGTTCCGGGTAAACGAAAAATCATTCTTATCCACGGGGAACTTTTCCTCCCCGATCTCCACGTGCCAGTCTCGTTCTTTCAGAACAACAAGATATTTATTGTACCTAGTCTCATCAACCTCATCATATATATTCTTCCCAGATTTCATGGAAACCTCATATTCTGAGGAATTTCCACCGGCGATAATTGCAATATTTTTCATTTTGAATTCATCTTTTATAACACAACAAAAATACAAAAAAGAGAATAGGAGATGATAAAAAGTTTATATTTTTGCAAGCCTCAATAACACAAGGATATGACAAAGATAAACGACCTGACACAAGGGAGCATCAGCAAGGGAATTTGGAGCATGGCAATTCCCCTTATCACGGCCTCTTTCGTTCAAATGGCATACAGCATGACCGACATGATCTGGCTGGGACATTTGGGTAGCGAAAGCGTGGCCGCAGTCGGTGTCGCCGGATTCTTCACGTGGTTAGGTAACGCTTTATCATTCATTAGTAAAGTCGGGGCCGAAGTCACGATCTCACAATCCTTGGGGGCTCGTGCAAGCAAAAGGGCCCGGGCATACGCCAACCAATCGGCCATGTTGTCATCCATCATTGCCTTGGGTTACGCTTGTTTTATTTATATCGCGGCTCCCATGCTGGTCGGGTTGTTTCACTTGGAAGAGAATATCTCGGAACTGGCCATCATGTACATGCGCCTAATCACCCCCGGACTGTTCTTCACGTTCAATAACAACACGTACAGCGGACTGTACAACGGGCAAGGAAACAGTAAAACCCCGTTGAAGATTGTCGCCACCGGATTAATATTCAACATTGTCCTCGACCCACTATTAATATACGGGTACGGTTTTGTTCCCGCAATGGGAACGGCAGGGGCAGCCATTGCCACGACGTTCTCCCAGTTAGTCGTGTTTTCTATTTTCATTTGGAACCTTTATTTCCGTAATTCATCCATCGGAAAACTATATTTTATCACCCGATTAAGAGCCCGGTTCGTGAAACGTATCGTCTCGCTCGGCTTACCCGTGAGTATGCAAAGTGCTTTATTCGCCATGTTCTCCTTGACACTGGCTACCGTGGCCGCACAATGGGGACATATCGGGGTAGCCGTGCAGAGCGTGGGCGCACAAATCGAGGCCATCACCTGGATGACAGCCGCCGGTTTTTCCACTGCCCTAGCAGCCTTCACGGGACAAAACTTCGGGGCCCGCAACTTGGGCCGCATACGCTTGGGATACCATTACACGTTGAAACTCGCCGGGGGAATCGCCTTGATCGCCTGCCTGGCCTTCTTGTTCTTTAGTAAAGAAATATTCAGCGTGTTTATCAACGAACCGCAGACACTTGTTGCAGGAAGCGCATACCTAAAAATTCTCGCTATTTCCCAGATATTCTCGGCCATAGAACAGGTCACTGCCGGGGCTTTCAACGGATGCGGACGTACCACCCCGCCTGCTATCGTGGGCATCATTCTTACAGGAGCCAGAATCCCCCTAGCCTACTACTTGGTTACGTTCCCCTCACTCGGGCTAAACGGTATCTGGTGGAGCATTTCACTCTCCAGCGTGATGAAGGGTATCGTACTGGCTATCTGGTATCAATCTTTTCAGAAACGTCTGGAAAACGGACAATACAAACCTGTCGGTATTCTGGGAAAAATGCACGCCGTGGCAAGTCGTCTTTGGCAGCAATTTAATTGAAAATTGAAAGAATAAACCGGGATTCAATAAGAATCTCGTTCTTTTCGTGTCAAAACGACATGAAATTATTACAGAAAAAATTCTGTAATTTTTCGGCATAAAGATTGTTGATGTAAAAAATAAGGCTTACATTTGACGGCGTTAAAAAGCAACAAATAGCCATTTAAGAAACGTATAACAATAAAAAAATTACAGAAATGAAAGTAACAGTTGTAGGAGCAGGAAACGTTGGTGCAACTTGCGCGAACTGCATCGCTGAAAAGGACATCGTGAATGAAGTTGTTCTTCTGGACATTAAAGAAGGCGTTGCTGAGGGTAAATCATTGGATATGTGGCAAACCGCCCCGATCAATCTTTATGACACCCGTATCAAAGGTGTAACTAACGATTACGAGGCTACCAATAATTCAGAAGTTGTGGTAATCACTTCAGGTCTTCCCCGTAAACCGGGAATGAGCCGTGATGACTTAATCGCAACAAATGCCGGCATTGTAAAATCAGTTACTGAAAATATTATCAAACATTCTCCGAATGCCAAGATTATTATCGTGTCTAACCCGCTTGACGTAATGTGCTACTGCGCTTACTTGACTGCCAAAGTCGATTCAAGCCGTGTATTCGGTATGGCTGGTATTTTGGATACCGCTCGTTACAGAGCATTCCTAGCTGAAGCATTGAATGTTTCCCCGAAAGATATTCAAGCCTTGTTATTAGGTGGACACGGGGACACGATGGTTCCGCTCCCAAGATACACCACGGTTTCAGGTATTCCTGTAACAGACTTGATTGACCATGACACGTTGAATGCCATCATCGAAAGAACGAAAGTTGGCGGTGGCGAGCTGGTTAAATTGATGGGTACTTCAGCATGGTACGCTCCCGGTGCAGCCGCTGCTCAAATGGTTGAGGCAATCGTGTGCAACCACAGAAGAGTATTCCCGGTTTGCGCTTTGTTGAATGGCGAATACGGAATGA
Source organism: Butyricimonas sp. RTP31003st1_G1_RTP31003_210430 (assembly GCF_040920905.1). Classification (NCBI taxonomy): domain Bacteria; kingdom Pseudomonadati; phylum Bacteroidota; class Bacteroidia; order Bacteroidales; family Odoribacteraceae; genus Butyricimonas; species Butyricimonas sp. RTP31003st1_G1_RTP31003_210430. The sequence continues at coordinate 10,441 of NZ_JBCOSQ010000017.1, forward strand.
ACAACATCTATTTAGGAGTTCCGGTAATCTTGGGTAAGAATGGTATCGAGAAAATTATCGAGGTAAAACTTGACAAGGACGAACAAGAATTATTGGCTCAATCAGCTAAAGCTGTTAGGTCAGTAATGGATGTACTTGACAACATGAAATTATTTTAACTAACAATAGTACTTCACGATCATTCTTTAAAAAACCGTTCCGGGGCGCCGGGACGGTTTTTATTTTGGTACTTATATACACCTTGTAGTGAAATGTGAATTCCTAAATAAGAACACGTGTTATCAAATGAAGAAAGGATAAACATTTAAGGAAATCACCAGATAATCAAAGAGCAAAAGCCTATTAACTTCGTATCAAAGACGTTCATGAACGTCTTTGATACGTCTTTGTTGCGAAGTTGATACGTCTTTGATCCCTGAACACATCGAATATGCAACGGCTAAACACCGTGTATTATCCTAAAAAAGCTACTGTAAACCAGGGTAAACCTATGTCAGAATTTAGTTTTCTAGTTCCACCCCGGATTCTGTTCCAGCTTGGCATCTATATTTGCGTCAATCGCTTTCTGCGGGATCGGGAATAATTTCCACTCGATTGTTCCCGTGTAAGTCGGGTAATCAGCAATGTAATACGCATGAGCCCGAAGTTGATCCTCCATGACAGAGCCTTGCATACGTAATAACGTACACCATCTTCTTTCCTCCATGAACAACTCTCTTGCTCTCTCGTCCAAGATAAAAGCTAAAGAAATATCTCCCGCTGTTGCCATGCGGCTGCATTGCGCCCGACTGCGCAACTGGTTTATGTCATTAGCGGCACTACCGGCATCCCCCATACGGAAATAAGCCTCCGCCCGTAACAAATAAGTTTCGGCTAAACGACAAGCATACTCGTCCCGGAAAGTATTCGTACGATTTCCCCCGTACACTAAATCCTCGTATCCCCAATCATCCACGGGAGCGAATTTGGTCCATACCGGGTAATAATGATCCATGTTTGATTCATCCAACATATCGGCTGTCACGATCTGACCGTATTTACTGTGTTTGGTATCGATACACACGAATTCCCGACGGATATTCGCCTTTGAATTCCGAATATCCGTGGCAAAATCACCCGCCCAAATATCATTAATCATGTAGTTTGTCGGGGCATTAAAAGACACTCCCCGGCCACCAACATAGGCACATAGGTTTCCCCCGGGATAGATTGATTCATCAATATTCGTGTTCCACGGGCCATACCCGGCATCCGATTCCGAATATTCGCTTTTCCAACGCATCTCCCTCAACACGGGAGAAAAACTTCCGGCATAAGGCAAGAAATGATTTCCCCCGAAGTCATGCCAGACCGTCACATCATTTTGCAACGTCCACAAAGCCTCGGTATTTCCCTCGGCATAATCCAAGTTTCCCCGTTGAAAAAGATCAAAAAAGACATCCCCGTCCGGGTAATAAGCCTCGACTCCATTCATGGCTTCACCAGAACCCGGTTTTGCCCGGGAACCGAACCGCTCGGTCATCAAAGAGTGTAACTCGGTAACCTTGGTCGCGTAAAGAATAGATTGCTGCAACAATTCCCGATCATCCCCCAACTCGGTAGCCAAAGCCAGATAAGCCTCTGCCAAATAATGATAGGCCGCACCTTTCGCCACGTATCCCGCCTCTCCCGGATAATCAGGCAAAGTATCCGCCGCATTCTCCAAATCTTGAATGGCAAACCGATACGTTTCCTCCCGGGTCATCCGGGTGAAATCATACCGGGGTTCCTGATAGAATTTCGTCACCTCGGGAACTCCCCCGAACAACTCACCCAAAGTGAGGTAAGCAAATCCCCGGAAGAAATTAGCCTGTGCCCGTACCTGCGCCCGGTCATTCTCGCTATCCCAGTTCAATGTCTTTACTTCTGTCCCCTCCAAAGTCTGGTTGGCATAACTCACTAACTGATAATAGGCCTCGTAAATATTCTTCACTTCATTTTTATCCGTGGACCAAGAAGAGAAATTAGACATCCCGTTACCACTTGACCGCCACATCGGGGTATCAAACATATCGGTACCTGCCCCTTTTAAAAACACGTCATTCTGTAACCAATAACGAGCGTGGGCATACATATTCGTCACGCAAGCTTTTACCTGATCCACGGTCTTGAAAGCATCTTCAGCCGTGTAAAACGTGTCGGGATGTTCTTCCAGAAAAAGATCATCGTTACACCCGGAAATTCCCATTACCATAGCGGCAAAAATAACCGCAATATATTTTCTAGTTTTCATCATCACGTTCCAAATTTAAAATGTCAAATTAACTCCAAATGAATACATGGCTGCTAACGGATAACCGTAACTTCCTCCTAACGTTTGTTTGATTTCCGGATCACCACCAACCCAATTGGTTATCGTGAACACGTTCTTTGCAGCAAAAAAGACTTTCAACCCGGTGATCTGCAAACGACTCAACCAATCCTGATGGAAAGTATAGGAAAGGCTTAAATCCTGCAAACGCACGAACCCATAACTTTGCAGCGGGGTAAAACGACTGTCTGCATAATCCACACGGGGATATTTGTTACTTCTGTTTTCCGGGGTCCACCAACCATGATTCAAGTTATTATCCCACACGGTTCCTGTTGCCGTTTGGTAAGCATACGTGTTCTGGCTCAGTCCGTAACCATTTCCCCCGAACACACCCGCAAACAAAAAATACAATTCCAGATTCTTGTATTTAAGCGTACTACTCAAACTCATCCGGAAGTTTTCCTTGTTATATCCCAGAATCGTACGATCGTCTGCCGTAATCTTACCATCCTCACTCCCGTCCAAATTAGCAAATTTCACGTCACCGGGTGCCGCATTATTTGCCTCGATGTATTCAATATCTTCTTCCTGTACAATTCCTATTGACTTATAACCGTAAATGGCCCCCAAAGATTTCCCGATAAACAGACTATTGGAAATATCATCTTTCCCGTCACCGTATAAATCTTTCAATTTATTCCGGTTTAGATAGAACGTGACAGCCGTACTCCAATTCCAGTCTTTCGTTCGGACATTCTGCGTGGTCAACGTGGCCTCTATCCCCCAGTTATCAATCTGCCCCATCGTGGCTTTCATACTTGTCAACCCGTTATTCATCACGGGCAACAATCGATCAAAAATCTGATCGGTCGTCTTCGAGAAATAACCATCAAATTCCAAATAAATCCGGCTACCCAATAAACCGAGGTCAAACCCATAGTTAAATGCCTCCGTTGTCTCCCAACCCAGATCGGCATTTCCAAGTTTATCATAGCGTTGTCCCCAACTAATCGTCGATTCATTCCCGAAAGGATAACCGATACCGCCTTGTTGTCCTAATTTTATCTGAGACAATGTCATGTACGGATCCAGAGATTGATTACCATTCTTACCCCACGATCCCTTCAACTTTAAATAATCAATGAACGACACCCGTTTCATAAAACGTTCATTCGAAACCGTCCATGCCACCCCGACTGCCGGGAAAACACCCCATTTCGAGTTCTTCCCGAACACGGACGATCCGTCCCGACGCACGGAAACACTTAAATGATACGTGTCGTTATAATTATAGCTAAGTCGTCCCAGATACCCGATATTATTATGCTTTGTCTTATCGATATTCGTGATTTTCTGTGTTTTGGCATATACCAGTCCATCGGCTCCCAACACGGTATTTCCTTGATCCGAAAAATCACTTCCGGTCATCTTCCGGTAGTCATACCGTTTGGAATCCCTCGTGTAAACGTAGGTTGCATCAATAAAATGTTTCCCGAATTGACGATTAAAATTCACGATATGGTCCATCACCCAGTACGTGTTCTTCGTGCGGGCGCTATACCCGTTCGCCTTACTCAAGAAACCGGATAATGCCGAGGCAGAATACCGATCTTCAGAAGTTCCTTCTGCCACAAAATACCCCTCATGCTCGAAATAATCCCGTTCCACGTTCTCCCAGGAATAAGCAGCATTTACCCGGTAAGTCAGTCCTTCCAACCAAGGACATTTCACAAGTACATGCCCCTTTATTAAAGTCGTGGCATAAGTGTCATGATCATCCACCGTACCACTATTCACCAACCACAAAGGATTTGTCAATCCGCCTCCCAATTCTCTCGGGTACTTCTCCAGTTCACCGTTCGGACGTGTGACACGGCCGTAAGGAGTCAAGCGCAAGGCCTGTACCAGATTGTAAGTCGTGGGACCGGAGTAATCATTAAAGGTATATCCCATTTGTGTCCCGACTTGCAACCAAGAAGCCACGTCACTCTGCAAACGGAGCGACAAAGCCTCCCGTTTATAATCATCTCCAATAATCACACCTTCCTGATCAACGTGAGAAGCGGATAGGAAATAATTCAATTTTTCCGTCGCACCGGATACGGATGCCGAATAACTCTGCATCAATCCTACCCGGCTCACGTAATCCAACCAATCCGTAGTCTTGCCGTTTTTATAATTCTCTAGCTCGAATCCACTCATCCAAGCTGAAGGATCGGCATCCTCCGCTAGATGCTGGGTTGCATTAATCTTTTTAATATAATTCTCCGGACTCAGCACCTCCGGACGATTCGCCATCTCCGACAATGTCCACGATGCATTAAAATTCAGCACGGGTTTTCCTAATTTTCCCTGTTTCGTCGTGATCATCACCACTCCGTTAGCAGCTTGTGATCCATAAGCAGCCAAAGAAGTTGCGTCTTTCAACACGCTCATGCTTTCGATGATATTGGGGTCTATATCCCGCAAACTCCCCATAAAAATCACCCCATCCATCACGATCAACGGGTTAGATGTCGATCCCCCGATCGATTTTTGCCCCCGTACTTGTAAAGAAGGTGCCTGTCCTGCTCCTTGTTGTTGCGACACGGTAATACCCGTTACCGTTCCCCGCAACGCATCCATCGAGTTCGTATTCGGTAACAAAGCCAAAGGAGATTCCGCGGTGTTAATCACACTCACGGACCCCGTAAAATTCTTCCGGGCCACGGAACCATATCCCACGACAACCACCTCGTCCAACTCTTCATTATCCACCCGCAACCGGACATTTCGCATCCCTTCCTTTTTTAACACTATTTCCCGGGTAACATACCCGACAAAAGAAACCCGAAGTACGGCTCCAGCCTTTACCGTTAACTTGTAATTGCCCAAAGTATCGGTCACGCATCCATTTGTTGTTCCTTGTTCCAAGATAGCGGCCCCGATAATTGGTTCTCCTTGTTCATCAATTACTCGACCAAATATTTTCCACTTTGCCACTTGCGCCGAATTGATTTCACCCGCAACACTTCGGGAAATTGTTCCCACCATACACAGGCCACCAAGCAATAAAATCATTCCGAACTTGATAACGCCTTTCTGAAAAAAATCTAGATCCTTCATTTTATATCACGTATATGCATTAATTTTCCTTCAAAAATTCACGTAATTTTTCCTACACAACAAACACGCCAAAACACAATGAAGAAAATATCGAATTGATTTTCTGCAAAGAAGGTATCTAAGTTTCATCATGGGCCAACAAAAAAGTGTGGAATTTTTACACATGCCAAACACCAATATTCCACACCGTTTAAATTTATATAAATTTCAACAACAATATCCCTTGCAAAATAATTCACCTTTTTATTGATTTAATAAAAAATCTATTTTAACTTTGTATCGCAAAGAACTTTTAGAATATGGAAAATAAAGAAGCGCTCGATACATTACACGACATCAAAGAACTCATGGAAAAATCCACGAAATTCATGTCGATAAGCGGAATTTCCGCTATTCTCGTTGGCATTTATGCCTGCATCGGAACCGGCTTGGCCTACTTTATTCTAAACAAACAAGACTCTTTTGACACCTTGTTTAATATACCATTATTAAATATCAACACCACTTACCAGCTCGCATCAATTTGCTTGATCGCGCTGGGAGTACTCGCTCTTTCCCTTCTTACCACTTTCACGATGAGCTACCAAAAAGCCAAAAAAGGATGTAGAAACATCTTTAAAGATAAATCCGTTCACCGTTTGCTCTGGAATTTCTTCCTTCCCTTGCTGACTGGCGGGATTCTTTGTTTCTCTTTAATATGGCAGCAATATTACGGATTGACTTCTTCCATAATGCTCATTTTCTACGGGTTATCTCTCGTGAATTGTTCCAAGTATACCTATTCGGACATACGCTATCTAGGTTACGCGGAGATTCTGTTAGGTCTCGTTGACAGTTTCGCAATCACCCATGCCCTTTTATTCTGGGTTACCGGTTTCGGATTACTTCATATAGCGGCAGGAATATACTTTTATTATAAAGTTGAACACAAACAGCATCCGGCAAGACCGTAACCAAGTGTAAATCGCAATCCATGAAAGAATACCTGGAAAATATAAACAAGGCTTTTGAAAGCAAGGCACGCTTGGGGATCATGTCCATCTTGATTGTCAACGAATCGGTAGATTTCGTAACCCTCAAGAATTTACTCGATCTCACGGACGGGAACCTAGCCAGCCATACCAGGAGTCTTGAGGAATTGGGATATATTCAATGCCAGAAACAATTCATCGGACGACGCCCCAACACGACGTTCTCCGTCACGCAGAAAGGCCGGGAAGCTTTTGCGAAGCATTTAAACGCCTTAGAAGAGTTTTTAAAGAATCAGAATATATAATTTTTTTTACTTATTATACTTTGAAATTCAAAGTTCTTTTCAAACAATATTAAATACAATACACCATGGACGAACAAACAGCAAAAAATCAAAAAGAGAACAGCACACGAAAAAGTCTCAACAAACAAGACTCTTTAGTTCTAAAGATCGTACTCATTGCCTTCCTTATCCTCTTGTCTTTCATTCCCATGAGCATGATTCGAGGACTAATCAATGAAAGGGAAATGACAGCAGATGCCGCCGCACAAGAGGTGCAACAGAAATGGAGTAAGTCTCAAACCCTCATTGGCCCGATATTAACCATCCCTTATTTTTACCAGAACGAAAAAGGAGAGAACCAAAAGGGATATATCAATTATCTCCCCGAACAACTGAACATCACCGGAGATGTCAACACGCAGGAACTCAAACGAGGACTATATGAAATTATCGTTTACAATTCCACGCTGGAGATTACCGGGACATTCTCGGCCAGAGACCTGAAAGAAAGCAATCTATTCACCAACGACAAGTGGATTGAAGGTGCCACACTCAACCTTGGGATCAGTGATTTGCGAGGAATCAATGAACAAATCTCGCTTGAATGGGACAACCGGAAACTGAATTTCACACCCGGGGTTGATCCCCACAGTCTCGTCGTTTCCGGCATATCATCGAAAATCACGCCACAACAACTGTTTGCAAACGATTCGGTCGTTCATTTCACGATCAAACTCAAACTGAAAGGCTCCGAATCCATTCAATTTACCCCTCTTGGCAGGACAACAAAAGTCGCCATTCGTTCAAATTGTCAAACCCCAAGCTTCAATGGAGCCTTTTTACCCACGGAACGAGAGGTCTCGTCAGAAGGCTTCACGAGCAAATGGGAAGTACTGGAATTCAACCGGAACTATTCACAGATTCTCAAAGAGAGTCCCTATCGTGCCACCACGAACGAATACAGGGATATGACGGATGACAATTTGGGATTCCAATACACGAACTACGCCATCACGGAATCCACATTCGGGGTAAATCTCCTGTTCCCGGTAGACCAATACCAGAAATCCACACGCTCCGCTAAATACGCCTTTTTAATCATCATATTGACTTTCGTTGTCAGTTTTTTCGTGGAAATATTCCAGAAAAAGAACATTCATCCGGTTCAATATCTACTTGTCGGACTGGCCCTATGCTTGTTCTACACGCTATTAGTCTCCACGTCCGAACATATCGGTTTCACCCCCGCCTATATCATCTCCGCCCTCATGACCACTTTACTCATCACGTTCTACATGGTCGGTATTTTAAAAATAAAGAAAACGGCATTCACGATCGGGGGACTTCTGGCTTGCCTTTACGCCTACATTTTCTTCCTGATCCAACTGGAAACCTACGCCCTACTGGTGGGGAGCATCGGATTATTCGTTATCTTAGCGATTATCATGTATTTCTCTCAAAAAATAAACTGGTACAATAACCAATAACCACTTTTTCCTCTTTCCGAGATCAACCGGAAAGAGGAAAAACAAAAATCGACAACATCATGAAAAAATTCTGGATACACAATTTATCTATCACGCTATCCCTACTCGTTGTTTTCCTAGTCACCTTGTACTCGATAGGAATATACAACAACCGTTTCGGCCATTATCTTGCCCTAGCGATTTTTGGGATTTCCGGATTGCAATCCATAGCTAGTTTGATCATAGGCCTTTACAATATCAAGCTCCAAACCGCCAATATGATTTTACTGGGAATTTTATCCATGGTATTTTCCTCTCTAATAACCATTTACACGTTCAATTGTTTATTCATATCGTGCTAAGAACAGCATACACGAGGATTAACGAATTGTAATTATTAGCTTTATTCCTCGATTTCTTTCTGAAATTAACATTCCTCTTTTTTGGATTTCACCGAAAATGCGTAAGTTTGTGCAAACTTTAAAATATGGAGATAAAGATTCCGATAGAGATCGTTGAACTGGAAGATAACAGCTTTCACATCATCGTCTCTCTGCAAATCGGTAGCATTGAGGGAGATTTCATTATAGACACGGGAGCATCCGTGACGGTCATAGACAAACTTACACCGTTTAGTTATGAACCGCTGGATGATGTTTCCGAGATTAACTCCGGGGGTGTGTGCGGAGAAATTAATGAGGTTCAGCTTGTGAATATCACGGCTCTACAAATCGGCAACCACACGATCGAGAATATCCACGCGGCAGTCATCGACTTGCAGTACGTGAATTCTCTATACGACAAACACCTGCAACGCAGGGTTGCCGGATTGTTGGGGAGCGATTTTCTCGTCAGGCATGAGGCGGTCATTGATTATGGAAATAAGGAGTTAACATTAAAAGTATCTGCCTAATTGTATAGCAATTTTGAAAAAATTGTTATACTTTTGCGCACTAAATATGTGTTAAAAGAAGAATTGAAGCTTAAGTAATTATAAATTCATTAAACAGATGCAGAATAAAGGAGCGATTACACTACTCGCTGTTGCTTTGGCATTGGTGAGTCTTTATCAGTTGTTTTTTACTTATAAAACCAACCAGGTAGAGAACGCGGCGAAGGAGTTCGCCAACGGTAACCCTATTAAAGAGAAAGAGTATTTAGATTCGGTCGCAAACCAACCCGTCTACAACTTCCTCGGTTTAGCCAAATTCACTTACAAGGAATGTAAGGAGTTGGAACTGAACCTCGGTTTGGACTTGAAGGGTGGTATGAACGTGACCATGGAAGTTGACGTGGTAGACGTGATAAAAAGTCTGGCAAACCACAGCACGGATCCCGCTTTCAATCAAGCAATCGAGGAAGCCGTGAAGATGAGAGTTTCCAGCCCGAAAGACTTCGTAACCCTTTTCGGTGAGGCTTTCGAAAAAATTGCCCCGGGAGCGCAACTAGCATCCCCGGCTATTTTCGGTACTCACGAAATGAAAGAAAAGATCAAAGTCGGAGCTAGCAACAAGGAAGTTCTTGACGTGATCCGCAAAGAGGCTGACGGAGCAATCGACAACACGTTTAACATTCTTCGTACTCGTATCGACCGCTTTGGTGTTGCTCAACCCAATATCCGTAAAGCTGACATCTCCGGAAGAATCGTTATCGAGTTGCCGGGTATCAAGGAACCGCAACGTGTGAGAGAGTTGTTACAAGGAACTGCCGCTTTGGAATTCTATGAAACATTCGACAACGCGAAAGGACAAGATGCCGGAGAAGATGCATTCTTCAACTATTTGGTTGCCGCAGATCAAAAACTAAAAGAGGTTCTTGACGCCCAAGCATCCAAAGTTGCGAATGAAGAAACAACCGCTCAGGTAACTGACACGACTAAAGTACAAGATAAAGAATCAGCCATCCTAGACGCGATCAAAGGTGAATCCGATTCATTGAAAACGGTAACCAGCATGGCTGAATACGAGAAAGAACACCCGCTTCTTGCCATATTATCACCTAACGTAACTCAACAATTTCAACCCGTGGGTGGTTCTACAATTGGATATGCCAACATTAAAGATACGGCTAAAATCAACGCCTATTTAAGATTACCGCAGGTAAAAGCAGCTTTCCCCAGAAACGCACGTTTGTTGTGGGAAATGAAAGCTGTAAATGGCATGGTTCCTTTACACGCCATCAAGATTACCACGCGTAATGGTAAAGCTCCGCTTGAAGGAGACGCTGTAATTGATGCAAGACAAGACTATGATCAACAAGGTCGTCCGGTTGTTTCCATGCAGATGAACGGAGAGGGAACCAAAACATGGGCTCGTTTGACAAAAGATAATATCGGACGTTGCATCGCTATCGTACTTGACGGTATGGTTGCATCCTCTCCTAACGTAAACGACGAGATTAAGGGCGGTAGCTCTCAGATTTCCGGACGTTTTGACGTGAAAGAGGCAGGTGACCTTGCAAACATCTTGAAATCCGGTAAATTACCCGCACCCGCACGTATCATTGCTGACGAGGTAGTTGGAGCATCACTGGGACAAGAGGCTATTCAATCCGGTATGTGGTCATTCATCATCGCATTCGTGTTGGTATTGGCCTATATGTTATTCTTTTATAGTAAGAATGCCGGTTTGGCTGCCGACATCGCATTGCTCGCCAACTTGTTCTTCTTGTTCGGTATTCTGGCATCCATTGGAGCCGTGTTGACCTTACCCGGTATTGCCGGTATCGTGTTGACCATGGGTATGGCCGTCGATGCCAACGTGTTGATCTACGAACGTATCCAAGAGGAAATCAGAGCCGGTAAGGGATTGAAACTTGCTATCAAGGAAGGTTACAGTAATGCCTACTCGGCTATTATCGACGGTCAGTTGACCACGTTATTAACCGGATTTATCTTGTACTACTTTGGAGAAGGCCCGATCAAAGGTTTCGCAACCACGTTGATCATCGGTATCCTTTCTTCACTATTCACGGCTATCTTCATCACTCGTTTGATCCTTGAAAGAGCTGCATCCAAGAGTGACAATGTTACCTTCACAACCCCGTTAACTGCAAACTGGTTGAGAAATACCAAGTTCCCGTTCTTGAAAAAACGGAAAATCAGTTACACGATTTCCGGTATCGTGATTGTACTTTGTTTCGTATCCTTGTTCACCAGAGGTTTGGATAAAGGTATCGACTTTGTGGGAGGTAGAACTTATACCGTGACTTTCGCACAAGACGTACAAGTGGGTGATGTTGCAGAGAAACTGGCAGGAGTTTACGGAAGCGCTCCGGAAGTGAAGACCGTGGGAACTGCAAATAACGTGAAGATCACCACGAAATACCGGATTGCTGAAACCGGAGCAGATGTTGACGCAAATGTAGACTCATTATTATATATCGGGTTACAAGAAATTCTTCCTGCCGGAACAGACTACGAAACTTTCCGCAGCGTGAACTTGCAACAGACTCAAAAGATCGGCCCAGCCGTGGCTGAAGACATGACAAGAGCTGCCGTTTGGTCGGTATTGTTTGCCTTGGTTGGAATCTTTATCTACATCATGGTACGATTCTCAAAATGGCAATATGGTGCTGGAGCAGTTGTCGGTTTGGCTCATAACACGATTATCGTGATCGGAGCATTCTCCCTATTTGCCGGTCTCTTACCGTTCTCTTTGGAGGTTGACCAATCCTTTATCGCTGCCGTGTTGACGGTTGTGGGTTACACCATCAACGATACCGTGGTTGTATTCGACCGTATCCGTGAGTACCGTAAACTATACCCGAAACGAGATGATGAACAAGTAGTAAATGACGCATTGAACTCTACGTTACGTCGTACATTTAGTACTTCATTGTCAACCATCGTCGTGTTGTTAGCGATATTCATTTTCGGTGGTGCTTCAATCAAGGGATTCATTTTCGCCTTGTTAGTAGGTATCATTGTCGGTACATACTCATCACTGTTCATCGCAACTCCTATTTCTTTCGACTTGACCAGAAGATTCAAAAAGAAAGTAGAAGAGAAGAAATAAAAAAATATTTCAAGTTTATACAAAGTAGCTCCTTTTTACAGGAGCTATTTTTTTGCACACAGAATAAAGGTACTCACTCCGGTATTACAGTATACATACGCCGGTGTCTCGCTCGCAAGTCAACGGGAAGTTAACGGGAAGTCAACGGGAAGTCGACTGGATAAAGAGGTTCACTTGTGGGCGATATTTCCTTGATATTAATTTCATATATACAGGAAAATACGGAGAGACCCCGGAGGGAGTCACTCGCAATCCACTTTCAATAACATCAAAAAAGTTACAAATTGAAAGTAAAAATGATATATCAATATTAAAGTTGCAATATAATTGGGTTTGTAACAATAAATATCCTACTTTTGTAACGTAGAAAGCAGCAACAGGATAATCGAACAATTACAAGTATGTCAAAGCGTCAGATCAGAATCTGTTTAGGAAGTTCTTGTTTTTCCCGGGGAAACAATACCAACCTCGGAGCGATCAAGAAATATCTGAGTGAAAATAACTTGGAGGCAGAGATCGATTTCTGCGGGCATTTGTGCGAGGAATTGTGTAGTAAGGGTCCTATTATCCGGATCGATGACAAAGTGTATGAAGAAGTAAATCTATCGCGTTTGTACAAAATCTTACAAGAAGAATTCCCATGCAACTAAGACCCATCTATACAGAACCGGATAATTGTCAGGATTGTTATAAATGTATCCGGGAATGTCCCGTGAAGGCAATCCGGATGGAAAACAATCAGGCATCTATCATTGAAGATCGTTGCATCTACTGCGGGCATTGCACGCAAGTATGCCCAACCGGGGCTAAAAAGATACGTGACGGGTTAACCCGGGCGAAATTAACCCTTACGCAGAATCCCAAAGTCATTCTATCACTGGCTCCCTCGTACGTGAGTGAATTCGAAGGAATTCATTCCAGCGTGCTAATTGCCGCCATCAAACGTTTAGGTTTCACAAGTGTATCGGAAACTGCCCTGGGAGCAGAAATCGTCACGGATAGAACAGAGAAATTCCTGGAAGAAGCCGAAAATGGCGTGTACATCTCTTCGGCTTGTCCGGTTGTTGTTGAATATATCCGAAAATATTCCCCGGATCACGCACGTTTTATCACACCGATTATTTCTCCCATGCTGGCTCACGCCAAGATTTTGAAACAGTTATATGGGGAAGATGTGAAAATCGTGTTTGCAGGTCCCTGTATCTGCAAGAAGTTGGAAGCGGACTACTTTAATAACCTCGTTGACGTGGTAATCACGTTCAAGGACTTGAAAAAATGGTTCGAACAATCCGACATCAACTTGAAAAATATCGCACCGAATCAACCGGAGGCTCGTTTCGTGCCTTACCGTTCCGGGATGGGCGCCTACTACCCCATCGAGGGTGGAATGCTGAAAGGGATGCAAGAGGGCAAAAAACAAATACATCACATGGCTTTCTCGGAACTTTCAACCGTGAAAGACGTGTTGAAAGAACTGGATTCACACCGGGAGAACGATTCCATTTTCTTGGAATTATTGGCTTGCAAGGGCGGATGCATCAACGGTCCTGCCAAATTAAGCCATATATCCCCGGCCTTAAAAAGATACGAGATTATTCATCAATCGGAATTGGGAAATCCCAAGGATGATTTCAAAAATATCGATTTGCAGATTCTATTCTGCAAAGACCCTCACGTGCAAGATCACACCTACACGGAAGAGGAAATCAAACAAGCTATGGCCGTCGTGGGCAAAACCGGACCTGAAGACGAATTAAATTGTAGTGGTTGCGGTTACGACACTTGTCGTGACTTCGCCATTGCCATGCTGGAAGGGCGGGCCGAAGAAAACATGTGTGTATCTTACATGAGAAGAATCGCGCATGATAAGGCCACCGTACTCCTCCAAAAGATTCCGGCCGGAGTATTACTCGTCAACTCGGAATTGAAAGTCGTGGACATGAATCAATCCTGCGCCACTCTCATGGGAGAGGACATTGCCTCTATTTACGAGGTCGATCCCGGTTTGAACGGCGTGGAGCTGAAAAACATCTGTTCCTACGAGGACTTGTTCCGTGCCGTGTTGACAACCGGTAAGGAAATTATCGAACGCCAGGTACGGGAAGAAGACCGCACATGGATTATATCCATCTATAACATACAACCTCACCGGTTGGTTTTCGGGTTATTACAGGATTTACGCGAACCTTATGTCCGTAAAGAATGGATGCTCGAAAAGACTCAGGAAGTAATCAAGAAACACATGGAAACCGTCCAACAAGTAGCTTGTTTGCTTGGGGAAAATGCCGCTTTCACGGATGCCACGTTACGCACCGTAATGGAGGCTTACAAGAAAAATGATCAAAAGAAACCACTCTAATTTCATTTGTCTTGAGAAACAACGGTAATTTCATCGAGGTTGACTTCTTCCAGAAGAATAAAGCGGGCAATGTTGTCTGCGGGGATTGTTTCATGTCTCAAAAACTAAAAGGTGAGGGACGTGTCATCAGCGTGTTATCAGATGGTCTGGGAAGCGGGATCAAAGCCTGTGTCCTATCCACGATGACGGCAACCATGGCCATGAACTTTACCGCCATGAACGAGAGTATCCTGCGCACCTCCACCTCGATAATGAATACCTTACCGAAAGATATGGTGCGAAAGATCAGTTATTCGACCTTTTGTATCTGTGACATCGACTGTTTCGGTAACGTGAAAATTATCGAATATGAAACTCCCTCCTACTACTTGTACCGGAACGGGCGTTTTGTCAGTATTTCCAAGGAGAAAATTCCGGTGGAACGGGAAGACCTCGAAAATACGTTTCTGTGGATTTCCGAGTTCACGCTGGAAAAAGAAGATCGAATTATCTTCTTCAGTGACGGGGTTAGCCAATCCGGCATGGGAACGGCTAAAATGCCCTTTGGCTGGGAAGACGGGGCAAAAGAATATATTGCAAACCTGGTAAATCAATATAATGATATATCCGCCAAGGAATTGGCACATAAGATAGTGAATCAAGCGGAAAAGAACGACGGTTACTCGCTGAAAGATGACACGAGTTGTTGTGTCATTTATATGCGAAAACCCCGTAACCTGCTTGTATGCACCGGACCTCCCTACGACGAGAAGAACGATAAATACCTGGCCAACCGGGTACGGGAATTTCAAGGGAAAAAGATCCTGTGCGGGGGAACCACGGCGACCATTATCTCCCGTGAACTGGGAGCAAAAATGGAAGTTGACATGAATATCGTGGACAAAGAACTCCCTCCCATCTCCAAGATGGAAGGTGTCGATCTTGTCACCGAAGGAATTCTGACGTTAGGTAAGGTTGAGCGTATCCTGACGGAAGGAGATATTGACCGCCGTCGGGAAGCCGGACCGGCAGAGATGATGGTGAGAATGTTGTTGAATAGTGATAAAATCACGTTACTCGTGGGAACCCGTATCAACACGGCGCACCAGGATCCCAATCTTCCCGTGGAGTTAGAGATCCGGAGAAACGTGGTCAAAAAAATAAAATTTTTATTGGAGACAAAGTATTTGAAAGATGTCGAGATTATGTATATTTAGGGGATAAAATCAAAAACAAAACCAACTCACAACACTATGGAAAAAGTAAATGTAAAAATATGCGTAGGAACCATGTGCTATGTCATGGGTGGCGCAGAGTTGAGAGACACGATTGAATCTCTTCCCCAAAATATCCTCGAACATCTAAATGTAAGCTATTCTCCATGTTTAGGGTGTGGCAAAGGTGAACAAGCCCCACCGTTTATTGAAGTAAATGGAAAACGTATTGCTGGCGTTAGTAAAAATAGTTTAATACAAATCGTTAAAGAGGAAGTAAGAAATGTTATATGACAATTTTGCGATGCTCACGAAACGTGAGTTACTGATTAGAATTGTAAAACTTTTAAAGGAAGAAAATCTAGTAGATGGGGTGAAGTACATTCCGGTGGAAATGCGCCCAAAAAATAAAAGACCGATCAAGTGTTGCGTGCATAAAGATCGCTACATCTTGAAACATAAGATTATTTCAATCTTGGGTTTCGAGATCACGGACGAGGAAATCGACCTGATCCCCTTGTCTGAATTCGCACAGAAAGCACTTGATAACAAGAATACGAAAGAGAATATTCTTTCCGTGGTCCACGAGGCTTGTAGTGCTTGTATGCAATCCCAGTACTTCGTGACGAACATGTGTCGCGGTTGCGAGGGACGTCCTTGTTTGATGAACTGCCCGAAAGCGGCAATCTCTTTCAAGGGGGGTAAAGCTTGCATCACGCAGGAAGACTGCGTGGGTTGTGGACTATGTTCTAAAGTCTGCCCTTACCACGCGATCGTGTACACGCCCGTACCTTGCGAGGATGTTTGCCCGGTGAAAGCGATCACCAAAGGCGAAGACGGAACCGAGCATATCGACAAAGATAAATGTATCTATTGCGGGAAATGTATGCAAACTTGTCCTTACGGGGCCATCATGGAACGTTCCAAGGTGATCGACGTGTACAAGAGCATTACCGCCCCGGACAAGAAAATCATAGCTATTCCGGCTCCGGCTATCTACGGACAGTTCAATGCAACTCCGGGACAGATTCTTTCCGCCATCAAGGCCATCGGTTTTGATGACGTGGTAGAAGTAGCTTTGGGTGCAGAAGATACTTCCCGCAACGAGGCAGCCGAGTTCTTGGAACGCATGGAAGAAGGAAAACCTTTCATGACTACTTCCTGCTGCCCGGCTTACGTGGGTTGGGTCGACAAACACGCCCCTATGGTAAAACCGTTTGTTTCCGACACCCGTAGCCCGATGGTTTATGCCGCCCGCCGGGTAAAAGAACAATATCCGGATGCCGAAGTCGTATTTATCGGCCCGTGTCTGGCTAAACGTTACGAGGCTGAAATGTACGTTCCGGAAGTAGACTACGTGATGAGTTTCGAAGAATTGGGAGCATTCATGGTGGCTTATGACATTAATCCGGAAACTTGTGAAGAATTACCATTGGATCCGGAAGTTACGAAATTCGCCCGCGGATACGCTCAAGCCGGTGGAGTTCGCAATGCTATTGTAGAGGCTATTGGAAATAGTTACACGACTCTTTCCATCGAAGGACTTGACAAGAAGAACCAGACTTTACTGAAAACTATGGTGAAAAAACCGGAAGCCCAGTTTGTCGAAGTAATGGCGTGTGATGGTGGCTGCGTGAACGGACCTTGTTCACTAGCTCCGCTTACATTAGCCAAACGGCAGATCAAGAAAGCGTTAGAAAAATAAAATAGGAATCCCCGCCTTTTGAGCGGGGATTTTCATTTACACGATATTACTTTCCTCTTCTCCTTATCCACATAAATATTGTAAAGATCAATAGACCTATTGGTAATATCCATTTGAAAATGATCTTAAACACCTCCATAGCTGTCTCTCCAATATAAACCTCATTATCCGGCAGCGGGGGACGACGAACATCAATTGGCACCTCTTCATCTGATAACCAATAGAAAATACCTGAAATTAAGATGTAGTTAGCCGCTTTCACGTTAGCTCTTCCCCGACTTAACTCCACATTACTCAAGCAATCCGCATCACCCAGAACAACGATCTTTTGTCGCTTTTCTCCAAACTGACGGGACAAGGCCAAAGCCGTAACATAAGAACGTTCCACCTCTCCTGTTTCCGGATTCAATTCCACTTTATCATCAATGAAATTAACCGTTTGCAACTCATTCCATCCCTTTGCGGAATCGCTCACAAACAAGGGAATAACGTCATACCCTTTATCATCCACGTATTCCAATGCCGTGCAGCCGGGCATGGCAATGACGCCCTTGGCATAACTCAAACTATTAAAGAGATAAGACATTGCATTTGCCTCCGGGGTTGCCTTGGCAAGCACGAGATCCGGTAAAAAATGTTCTGTTGGCCGTACGAGTTGTCCCGGCAAGAATCGGACTCCTAATTGTTCCACGAGTGGATTCATCACCTCCTGCCGTCTCGGTTCCCCCACGATTAACAAGTTACCTCCTCGCTCGATATAAGCATTTAAGCGAGTCATTTCATTCTCTGATAGCGGGGTTTTCATATCCGCAATAACCAATATATCCAACTTCTCCGGTAATTCCTCGTTCAATGAAATCTCCTTTACATCAAAACCACTATTTATTAACGCATATCGATAAGTTTTAGCCCAAGCAAAAATATTGTAATCACGATCCCCCTCTTTCAAACAATCACGCTCTCCATGTCCTTTCAAGAATCCCACAGTAGGCAAGTCCATGACCAGTCTCTTGAAAGCAGCCGTAATTTCTGCTTCCGTGGGAAATACGACGGCATCATCAAAGACTCGTAAGAAAGTTTTCTCTCCACTCTCCCGTTCCACCTGCCGAACAAAGCGATTCTTCTCCCCGGAAAGATCTATTATCTGACGAATTTCCTCCGGACGCAAAAACATATTAGAATCTAGGTTATAATTATTAGCGATCTTTACCATGCGTTCCCGATCGGAAAGTGTAGGGTATCGGTCATCCAGACTCTTATTATCAGCCTTGTCATAATAATACACGTATTTCAAATCTATTTCCGGCTTAAAACGAGTATACCGATTGAAACGAGATAAATCCCGATTCCTCTCTTCCGGTAGTCCCACGCGGAAATGTTTATCCAGTAAATTGACATAGGTAGTAATCGTTAGTCCCCCCTTCATCTTTGCCATAATTTCTTGGCTGTTCTCTGTCAACGTATTCATCTTTGTCTCCGTGACATCATAATAAAACATCATCTTCGGACGGGAAGATATATACCCTAACAAAGCCACAATCACAAATACTCCGATATATTTACCCCACGTCACGATCCAAGAACTTTTCTGGCGTACCGCTTTCAATTTAATAATGGCAAACATCAGGAATAACGTGATCACGAGCAAGAAATAGATAAAATCCTCGCTACAAATAAGCCCGTTCACAAAAGTGTCTGAACGACCGGAAAGGGCTAACCACCAAGTAATATCCCGCACGAAATCAATATCTTGCCACCATCCTTTCACGTAATTCAACACGGTTAACACGGCTAAAGTCAACATTGCAGCCACCACCTGATAAGAAGTCAGGCTGGACATGAATAATCCCACGGCTGCATAGGCACATATCAAAAGATACACACCTAGCAATCCAGACAGGATTAAAGGAAAATCAAAAGATTTAATCGTAAAAGCGGCAAACAAGACAAAACAGAAGAGAATCCCAATCAGAACCAATCCGTAAATCATCATAGAAATGAATTTTCCCAAAATAATCTGGCAATTGCTGACAGGGGATGAATAAAGTAGTTTAATAGACCCACTTCCCAGCTCTCGACTCATTAACCCCATCGTAATCAACGGGATATAAAGGTATAAATACCCCTGCATGATCCCGAAAATTCCTGCCCGGGATGCAAAAGTCTGATATGAAAGTCCTCCCGGCAATTGGTTCCCGATAGCCTGACTGGTCACAAATCCCCCGAAGGTCGGACAGAAAAACATGCCCACTTGGAAAGTAAACATGATAAGAATAAACCAGGCTATAGGAGAATAAAACAAAACCTGTAACTCTACCCTAGCTATATTAAATGCTGTTTTCATAATTGACGTAATTTAAAATTCTACTTCTTCGATAGTTCGGCAAATACAACATCCAAGGAGCTTTTCTCCATATAGACCTGACTTAATCGCCAATTATGGATACCACAAGTTTCGATAATTTCATCCACCATGTTCCGGGCATCGGCAAACTGTAAACGATAATCCATCTCCCCCAGATGCTGGGCTGCTACCAAACCGGGAATCATGGTCAACTCTTCCACGGTCGGATGAGCGAGAAGGGTTACCCGGATCGTGGTCGGCAAAATATAATTATCAAATTCATCGACCGTCCCGGAGAAGACCATTTTCCCTTTTTCTACCATATAGATATATTCACAAGTAGCCTGCACTTCCGGTAAAATATGAGTGGATAGAATCACGGTTCTCTCCTGTGCAATCTGTTTGATCAAATTACGAATCTCTACAATCTGATTCGGGTCCAAACCATTCGTCGGTTCATCCAGAATGATAAAATCCGGATTGTGAATAATAGCTTGGGCAATTCCTACCCGTTGCTGGTATCCCCCGGAGAGATTTCGTATCAATCGCCTTCTAAAATGCGAGATTCCGCATTTCTCTACCACCTCTGTTATTGCAGCCGGAATTTCCTTATGCGGGATATAGCGCAACCGGGCCGAATAATCTAAATATTCCTCCACCGTCAAATCCGGATGTAAAGGAGGCTGTTGGGGTAGAAAGCCGATATGACATTTTGCCTCAACGGGATCTATTCTCGTATTTATTCCTTTTATATATATATCACCTTCCGTCTGTTTCAACACGCCGCACATGATATTCATAATCGTTGACTTTCCAGCTCCATTTGAACCTAAAAGTCCATAAATACCATGCTGTCTGATTTCCAAATTTATATCCCGAACGGCCCACTGAACACTATAACGATGGGATAGATTCTCTATGCGTACAATTGGAGTATCCATATTTATATTCATTAATTAATTGACTATCTTCCTTTTCTCCTTATCCAAATAAAAATTCCTATACCCAAAAGCAAGAAGGGGAAAACCCAGAGGAATAGAATTTTCACCACGGTCATTCCTTCCATTGTAACACTTACTTTGTTATCCACCGCTTTAGGACGACGAACATCAAAAGGAGCCACCCCGTCAGATAGCCAACAGAACGATCCGGTAATCACAGCATAATTATAAGCCGGGATTCCTTTCCGTTTTATATTATGCTCTGCATTACTGATACAATCCGCATCTCCCAATATGATAATCCGTTGTTCCTTACCATTCATCTCCCGTGCTAACGCAATACCGGTCGCATATATATCTTCCTTCTCCCCGACTTCCGGATTCAATTCTACCGGATCATCAATAAAATCAACGGTTTCCACCTCATTCCAAGTATGTAGCGTGTCACTCGTGAAAAGAGTTGTTACCTCGAATCCTTTCTCTTCGGCCAAAGAATAATCCAACCCCACACAGGTAGGCATCGGGATAAACCGCCGAAACAAGTAACCGAAAGGATAAGATAATTTCCACGCCGCAGGCCTCGGTAAAGAGAATATCATATCGGGATCATAATGCTCGGATTTTCGAACCAGTCGTCCGGGCATAAATTGAACACCAAACTGTTCCACGATAGGATTCATGGCCTCTTGACGAGTAGGCTCTCCCGCAATAAAAAGATTTCCTCCCCGGGCAATATAATTTTGCAGATGTCGCATCTCGTTTTCAGATAGCGCCGTGTGCATATCCGCAATAACAATAATATTTATACTATCTGGAATATCCTGTTCCAAAGTCACTCCTGTCACGTCAAATCCCTGGTTAGGCAAGGAATGGCGGAACAATTTATTTTTGGCAAATAAATTATACCCTCTTTCCCCGATTTGGTCCATATCCCGTTCGCCATGTCCTGTCAAGAATCCGACCCAAGGCATATCCATCACCAACCGTTTCAGAGCCACGGAAATCTCCGACTCGAAAGGCATTAATAAAGGATCATTGAATACACGCAAGAAAGTTTTCTCTCCACTTTCCCGTTCAACAACACGCACAAATCGATTGTACTCACCGGAAAGATCAATGATCTGTTTCATCTCTTCCGGGGTCTTGAAATCAGTCGAATCCATGTTATAACGGGGAGCCAACTCCAACATTCTCTCCCGATCCGAAAGATTCGGAAACAACCGGTCAAGCGAAGGACTATATCCCCGATCATAGTAGTAAACATACTTCATCTTGATCTCCGGCTTAAATCTCCAATACTTTTTAAAGTTTTGAAAATCAGAGTTCACACTTGAAGGTTGTCCCAAGTAAAATAGGTCATCCAAGATATTCACGTAAGTCGTTATCGTCAGCCCACCTTTTAATTTCTTAATAATCTCCTGACTATTGGGCGTAAGCGTATTTACTTTCAAACGTGTCGCATCACAAAAGAACATGAGTTTCGGCCGAGAAGTAATATACCCCAACGAAAAGGTTACCAGAAAAGCCAACAGATACCTACTCCACGCTTTTCTCCAAGATATTTTCTGCCGGATCGCATTCAAACGCAAAACAGATAACGTCAAGAAAAGTCCGGTTACAAAAACAAAATAAAGAACATCCTCACTACATATCAAGCCGCTGATAAACTCGTTAGCCCTTCCACTGATAGAAAGCCACCAAGTGATGTCGCGCACCCACTCTATATCCTGCCATAGTCCCCCAACCATGTTCAACACAAACAGGATACTCAACGTTCCCAAAGCAGCGACAATCTGGTAGGACGTCAAGCTAGACATGAAAAGCCCAATGGCCGCATAAGAACATATCAACAGGTAAACACCCAACAACCCGGACACCGTTAACCAGAAATCAAAATGATCTATTGTACAAGCACCGAAAATAATAAACACCAACAATATTCCCACAAATACCAAGGCGTAAATCATCATAGATACGAATTTCCCAAGAATAATCTGAATATTATTTACTGGTGAAGAATAAAGCAATTTAACCGACCCACTACTCAACTCCCGACTCATTAATCCCATCGTGAGAAGCGGGAAGTAATAAAACAAATAGGGTAATATTGAGGTGTACAAGCCTCTGAAACCGGAAAAAATTCCCTGAGTCAGATTCACCGGACGGTATCCCAAATTAAAGCGTTCTACATAAGTACCGAATACACTCGAAAAAGTCATACTAGCCTGTACGACAAAAATAATCAATGTCAACCAAGCGATCGGAGAATAGAAAAGAGTCTGTAACTCCGTTCTTGCAATATCCAATATCATTCTCCATTTATTCCGTTTCATATTCATCGTTTTCAATTTTTAGTGTTACGCTTTACTTCTTGGATAACTCGGCAAAAATGACATCCAAAGAACTTTTCTCTAAACGAATTTCTTTCAGATTCCACCCTCTCTGCCGGCTGGTATTCACCATCAATTCCATCACCGGGTTGGCATCCTCCCCGGTGAAATGCACCCGGAAATTCATTCCACCCAACTCCTCAACTTCTTTTACCCCTTGTATCACTTTCAAATCTTCTATCAATGGCGGAGAGGCCAATGACACGACAAAAGAATCCGGAATAATATAATTATCAAATTCTTCCAGCGAACCGGAAAAGACCATAGTTCCCTGCTCAATCATATACACGTGATCACAAACAGCTTGTACCTCGGAAAGGATATGCGTAGAAAGAATCACCGTACACTCCTTCGATATATCTTGAATCAAACGTCGAACCTCCAATATCTGATTGGGGTCCAACCCATTCGTGGGTTCATCCAACACGACGAATTCCGGTTTATGAACAATCGCTTGTGCGATCCCGACACGCTGCTGGTAACCTCCCGACAAATTGCGAATAAGACGATTCTCAAAATGGGCAATACCACAACGCTCCATCACTTCTTTCACAGCTTTTTTCCTCTCGGAGGAAGGTACATGCCTCATCCGGGTTGCATGCATGAGATATTCATACACGGAAAGATCCATGTGTAAAGGGGGTTTTTGTGGTAAGAATCCGATACAGCGTTTCGCCGAGACAGGATTCTCTCGCACATCAATCCCCTTGATCAACACACTACCCCGGGTCTGTTTAAGTACCCCGCAGATAATATTCATCGTGGTTGATTTACCAGCTCCGTTAGAGCCAAGTAAACCATAAATACCATGCTTTGATATTTCAAAATTAATCCCTTGGATTGCCCACTGCACGTTATAGCGATGGGACAAATCCTTTACCTGTAAAATTGGTTTTTCCATACTATGTGATTTACATACAACTACTCCATCTACATGATCACGTTACTATAAATGAACTTAATGTCGGCTACCCCTCCATCATATTTCTTTTCCAACAAGTAAGTACATTGCATTTCATTGGGTTTCAACGGATCTTTATACAATCTTCCAATCTTGAACTCCCCGTTATCAAAAGCAACCGCAAACAACCATCCACTAAAATATTGTGTTGCCGGAGCCGCCGATTGAGAGGCCCAAGGACTCAGCCGGAAGAAATTCGTAATCTTACGTCCCGATTCGAAAGAATAAAGTACGGACTTATTCCCCCCGTTAGCATCCAATTGATAGATCGTATTCTCTGATATGACATAGAAAATATCCTGACGGGAATCATTCTGACTCTTCATGACAATAGTTCCCTCCTTGTCCAACAAAGCCGCCACGTCTGCCCCCAACAAAGTATTCCCGTCGATCGTATATCTCACCGTGTGCGGAATACTATAAATACTAGTTGAAATCGTGTGTGCCTGTAAACGATAATTTGCCCCGTCCTTGTAAATAATATGCGTACGTTGAGGATAACCCAACGGTGGTAGCACGGCGACCACTTCCTTATCAAACTTGTGTAACGCAACCTCGTTATCTTTCAGTTTGATTTCCGGGAATTGAAGTACCACGGAGTAATCAATTCCTCCCGTATCGTCCGGCATAAAAGTACTACTAACCGAGAAAAACAGGAATCTCTCCTTACTCTTCTCATGAATAATCGCCCAGTTGTTCGATACTTGTTTATCCGCTACTACAAAATTAGCCTCCACGTCCATCCATCCTTGATCTGGCACATCATTCGGATCATCAAACCGTAACCGTTGAGAACTGAATCTTCCCGTATTAGGTGTTCCATTGTCATAATTTGTCCGAACATAAGCATCACCTTGCTCCCCGTACAACAAAGTTGACATTCCCACGTTCACCATGCCCTTCACAAAAAGATTTGCTGGTTCCCCGACAAACTCATCATCCATCCCGGCCACTTTTTCTATCGTCTTCCCATAAAATGCCATCGAATAACGCCAGTCCCGATCCAGAACCTGCATTACTTGCGTCTTGTCTTTCCCTTGTCCCCACACCATCTTTACCGGTTCACTGCCTTGAAGTTCTTCTCCATCATTATACAACGAGAAAACATTTGCTTGTTCCTCATAATAAGGTATATTCATTTCCATCGACTGCCCCAGGAAAGTCACACTCTCTTTCTCCGTGTAGTACCGCATAAAGTCCACCACGGTCTTCCCTTCCTGTTTTGCCAACACGTAAACCCCACTACCGAAAGGCTGGACCAAGTTGATAAGCATATGATAATCCGTCACTTTGGTTTTATCACCCCGGTAAACAAGTAAAACCAAACGTCCCTCTTTCGTGAACACGTGATGCAACTTTTTCTCGTTTCCGATAATATTTCCATCGAATTGCCACTCGTAGCCCAATTCCGCTCCACCGGAATAGACGACCTCTGCCTCTAACTCAACTTCCGTCCCGGCCAACAGGGAAAACGATCCTTGAAACATTTCAGAATGTGACAAAGTTGTTGCTTTCCCACTCACCTTATCAATCACTCTCACCGTATCCGGCAACATCACGTCATTGTAATCCAGATTCGTGTGATCCTCCAGGCAAGCATTCAACAATACCAACCCCAAAAGGCATATCATAATTATCCTTATTTTCATATCTCGTGATTTTAAATCCATTATTACCATTACTACATAAACCCATCATCCAGTAATCGTCACTGACATCGGTTTTCCATCTTCATCCATCCGAGGTTCCCGTTCCAAAGCCCGCTTGAACAACAGGGCATAATGCCTCTTCTCGGAAGCATCCAACTCTCCGAAGTCAACAATACCGGTCTCGTCAATAAACTCCTGATATTTAAGCGCCGAATATTTCCCAAGATAAGCCTCTTCCACAGCCAAATCCCACCAAGATGGCTTCGTGAAAATATCATCTACCGTAATTTCCACGAACAGAGAATCTGACATATAAGTTTGAAAATTCTCATTGGAAATCAATTTGATTCTTAACTTCTTACTTTCCTGTTTCAAACTCTCATCCCGAAACAACACCACGGTCAAAGAATCAATGAAACTCGAATCTGCTTGAAAAATCTGGTTCACGGTCAGATTAAATCCGCTCTGTGGTAACGTTGTCCCCGTGTCAACAGCCACGGCATAGGCCAAACCTTCTGTTAACGTGTACCCCCTGTATTCTACCGGAATTTTCAGCTCTTTCTCCTGCACGTCATCCGGCTCATAAGCAAAAGAATAATTCAACTTGTAATAATCCTCTCCCAAGTCATTATAGAATCGGAATTTTATATATCTCGTATCGGTAAAAAGATCCGCTTTCTCTTTTTCACACCCGACCACAAACAACACGCTTAAAAGAATAAAAAAACATGTACGCATATCTTTCTGTTTTAATTATCAATATTTATTCAATTCCCGCTTCAGTATCGGGTACAGGTATCACTAACTTTCCATCATGAGCAAATTCTCCCCCAGTAATCCGTATCGGGATATTGAGTCGCTTGTAAAGAAATACTAATTGCCCCTCGCACAAGAATTCCCGTCGATATTCCTCCACCAAAGCATCCATAAACCGCACCTTATCCACGTCCGCAGGTAAAGAATACACCTCGTTCAAACGTTTTTTCAACACGGTATGAAACAACTCAAGGGCTTTCTCCTTATCTTTTTCGAAGACACACTCAGCCGCAATAAAATAGGCTTCCGGGATTCGCATCACCGGAATTGTCGTACTCGCCCGCTTCATATCAGACTCGTTACTACCGGTTATCGAAAACTTGGTCGGCATCCGATCCACGATAGCCTTCAGGCGCACATCATTCGCATTATCAAAAAGATCATTCGGATCCTTAATTCTCAACTTATTAGTTGTCACGCTTTCTCCAAAATAACTTTCCGTCAGATCCGTTAATTTCGAATTATAAAGTCCCCAGATAATTTCTTCATGAAGCCTCGGATGAACGGAAGAAATTGCAATTTCCGGATTACCGATAAATCCCGGAGCCGTGAAATCATAAATGGTCTGGGTGTTCACCATCTCCACGATCTCGCTGGCATACTCGTACGCCTTGTCTTTATCTCCCGCATACAGACACACCCTTGCCAATAACAAGGTTATCGGGTAATATCCCAATCGATCTGCCCGATACCGAAAGAATTCCTCGCTGGCATGAGTCACGGTTATATCTCCGGTTACCTCTAACTTTAAACGACGGTCAACATTTCGATCTAAATAAGAGAGAGAACCCGGGTACTCAGACTCCGTATCAAACGGTTTTACCAACTCTCTTGCCTTCTCCAACTCTTTTATAACGGATGCCAAGATCTCTTTCGTGGGAATAGGCGGATTCACATGAGATGGGTATTCCGTCACGTAAGGCACGGTTGCCGTCACGCCACCCCCATCAATCACGGGAGCTTTCGTGAATATACGTACAACCTCAAAATGCATTAAACTACGGATTGCATAAGCCTCCCCCAGTACCATGTTACGAGTGGCATCCCCATGTTTGAACACGACATTCTTGTCCGCCTCCAGAGCTTGAATCAAATTATTCGCCTCCGCAATAATCTTGTAACAACGCAACCAGATAGCCTCCCCCAAACTCTTCGGTCCCGAATTCGCATATTTAAGATTTGCCAGATCCGAAAATGTCGTCAAGTTATTATTATCCAGATCATAACTTCTGGACCAAGCCTCCATTGCCCCATAACTCAAATTCGAGCCATACAGCGTTCCCTCTGCCATCAGGATATACAACCCGTTTAGTGCCGTGTAATATCCCCTGCTCTCCTCGAACATCGATTCCTCGTACACTTCCTGATCGGACGTCACGTCTAACCAAGAGTTACAACCATCAAGACCTATACACAATAGGATTAAAATGATATATTTCTTCATAAACATCTGTTTTGTCGATTTAAATACCAATATTCAGCGAAAAACTATAACCTCTGGAGAAAGGATAGGATAATCCTCTTTCCTGTCTGATTGTTGAAAGACGGAAAACATCATTCATATTAAATGAAAATCTTACTTTATTCAGATATAATTTCTGTACAATCCTATCAGGTAACTCGTAACCTAACGATAGGGACTGAAATGTTAACGTGTTATCATCCTGCACGAAACGGGTGGTAGGATTCGTTGATTCCCGGTAATCCTTCAAACTCTTGAACTGACAAATATCTCCCTCATTTTTCCAACGATCGGTAAATACCCGTTTGTCCACGTTCTTTTCAATATTGGCATTCTCAATTTTTGATTGTAATGTTTGATTATACTGCTGTCCTCCATAGGTATATGTAAAATAAAGATCAAGAGTTAATCCTCTGTAATAAAAATTCGTGGAGATAGAACCGTTGATTTTCGGTTCGGAATTACCTACCGCCACATTCTCCGACGCAATCCACTTGTTCCCTACCGTACCGTCTTTAGAAATAAACATCTCCTTACCCGTTTGAGGGTCTATACCCAAAGAACGCATGGCATAAATCGAGGTTGTCGAGGCTCCTTCCACAAATTTCAACATGGGTTTCCGGTCTATCAGTGCATTTTGCGCATAACTATCTTCTACCCGTTTATTATAAGATTTCAGTGCCTCTGAAATTTTTTCAATCCGGTTCTTATTCGCCGCCAGATTACCATTCACATATAGTTGCATCTTATTTGTACTAAACACTTTCCAGCGAAGATCTAACTCGAATCCTTTATTCGTAATCTCTCCCACGTTATCTTTATAAGAAAGGAAACCGGAAGATGATGGAATATACATATCGGCTATTAAATCCAAAGTTCGGCGCACATAATATGACCCGTTCACTCTCAACTTGTCGCCGAGCAAACCTAACGAAAGACCAATGTCACTGATTTTCGTCCTCTCCCATTTCAACTTTTTATTTCCCATGGCAGTAATATTTCCTCCCACCCCCGTGGCATACACGTAATCACTATTCATCGTGTAAACTGTGCGAGCCGTCTTTGCCGGGAAATCAGCCTTACCGGTAATCCCGTAAGATCCCCGAATCTTTAACTCGGAAAGCCATTCTAAATTCTGCGCAAAATGATAGTTATGAATATTAATTCCCAGACCAACAGACCAGAACGGAGCAAACCTCGAATCGCTCCCGAAAGAAGAGTTTCCGTCCAAACGTCCCGTCAAATCCATCAAATAAATATTATCATACGTGTAATTCAACGACATCATCGCCCCGAAAAGCCGATTTGTCTGACCAAAAGCATTCGGAGACTTGGCCATTTCTCTCGCAAACTGAGGACTTGAAAAACCTCCCGCCGGAAGATCTCTTAAATAATAGGTTTCCTCGTCATTCTTCCGTTCCCGAAGATTCACCCCGAAAACGAAATTAATGTTGTGACTATTAATAATATCGTTATAATAACCAAACAAACTACCGTCTATCGAAGTCTCGGAATTATCTCCCAAGGTCAACTCCCCCTTGTAAGTAGTCGTGGCATATTTCCCGGCCTGGGGTGAAATATATTCCGAAGAATTTCCAATCTTACGAGTTAAAGCCAACGTGGCCTTGAAATTCAGTTTTTGAGACAGAAAATACTGCACGCTGAAATTATTATAAAACTCCTCCGTTTTCTTCTTATCATAACTTCCTAACGTCGCATCATACAGGGGATTCGGGACATCCGTACTTCCCGGAACCGGAATAATCTCCAACATCGTCCCGTCATCATCCAGATAAGGCAGATAGGGATTCATCGTCGTGTAGTCAGAAAAACTCCCGTAAGGAGACTCTTTTTCATTTACCCCGGTATACCCGGCTGCATTCCTGAATGTTAACTTTCCGGCACGATACTGTAATTCAAAACCAATTCCGTATACCTTCCGCTCGGAATCCTTCATCACACCGTTATTCCCGTAATAGTTCATATCAATGGCATAGCGCAATCCTTTAGCACCTCCTTCCAGACGAATAAAATGCTTACTGTTAGCCACATTACGCAAAGGTTTATATAACCAATCCGTTTCTACACCTCTTTCCAACAAACGAAGTTTCTCGTTATAGTACCGAATCCCCCACACGTTCTCACCAAAAAGCCCTGCCTCCTTTTCGGCCTCCAACTTTTCCTTAGCATTCATTAAATTGTAATCACGTAAATCAGGTAATTGAATTTCCAGATTGTAATTATACGTGATCAAAACCTCGCCCGGCTGAGGAGCCACCGTCGTGATCACGACTACCCCGTTCGCGGCACGGGAACCATATATTGCCGTTGCGGCCGCATCTTTTAACAATGTAATTGACTCGATCCTGTTTATATCCAAATCATACAATTTCTCAACACTAACCTCAAAACCGTCCATAATGAATGTCGGTAAATTCGGATTATTTCTCAATGCCGTTTCAGAAAGATCTTCCGAGTCAAACTCGGTAACCCCGATCCCGGATGCCCCCCGGATACTGATATTAGGCAAAGTGTTCGGGTTTGACCCCATCTCGTTATTCACGGTCAAACGAAAAGACGGGTCCAGCACTTGAAGAGACTTGAGCACATTCGTTTGTGAAACTTTCTTCAACTCATCCGCAGTCACGGTCTTCGCATTTCCCGTGAAAGACTGTCTGGAAAGATTGGCATATCCAGTGACAACCACGTCCTCCATACGAACATTCTCCTCCACCAACACGACTTTCAACTTTTCCTGTTTCACTCCCCAAGAGTCCATACTTAACTTAACCACCTGTTTTTTCATCCCCACGAAAGAAAAGACAAGAGACACCTCTTTAAACTGGGGAATAACCAAACCAAAATTTCCGTTTTCATCAGTCGTCACGCCTATTGTCGTACCTTCCACAAGCACGGTCACCCCGGGCAAGGAATTACCGAATTCATCTTCCACGACACCTGTAATTCTCACAGCTCGACTCTCTTCCCGCCGTTCCAAACGTTTAAAAACAATAGAAGTCCCTATAAATTCATACCCGATAGCACTCCCTTTCAGGCAAGAATCTAACGCAACCGTTAACAACACACCCTTTAAAGTCAAATTCTTTTTACCTAACTTCAAGATGTCGGCATCATGATACAAGAATTTGTAAGAGACCTGCTGTTCCAGCAATTTAAAAATATCAACCACGGTCTGCTGCTCCACGGCCAATGAAACACGTTGTTGTTTCTCTTGAGCCTGTGCGGGAAAAACCAAAATTATCCCGATAAGAACCTTCACCACACGAGCGAACATTTTTTTTCGCATAATACGATCCTTCAAAGATCGAAATCTTCGATTTTTTTCCATAATTTTGTCATGTTAAATTTAAAATGGCAAAGTCAAACGTAATTTACCCCAATTAATTATATGCTTTGACTTTGTCGTTTTCTTTCACCCAAATATATCCGTTCCTTTTCTCAAAAGAGACCACATTCATCCTTTCCATTAAATTTAAAATACCATCCAAACCTTCATCTCGATTCACCGTTCCCGTAAACTGGAACTCTTTTAATTTTTCATCTTTAAAGCGGAATTCCACGTCATACCAACGAGACAATTGATTTATAACATACGATAATTCATCATGTTCAAAAACGAACAGGCCATCCACCCACGCCAAGACCGCATTCACATCCACCTCTCGCTTTCGCAATTTTCCTTCTGTCCAGTAGGCCTGTTCGCCGGGGACTAACACCACCTTTGACTTCCCGGCGACGACACGCACCCGCCCTTCCGCTAAAGTCGTACTGGCCATGCTTTCATCTTGATACACCCGCACCCCGAAACGGGTTCCCAGCACTTCTATTTTCAACTCTTTCACATGAACGATAAAAGGACGAGTCGAATCTTTTTTCACTTCAAGGTAAGCCTCTCCCTCGATTTCCACTTCCCGAAGTGAATCGGAAAAACTTTCAGGGAAACGAATACTCGATTCCGAGCTCAAGCGAACACAAGAGCCATCCGCCAGTACCAAAGTGTACTCGCCCCCCCTCGGGACCTCCAATCGATTATAGCGTAAAGAATCTTTTACCGGCAAATTCGTCCCACAAATCAATTCTTTCACGGAATCCCTGATCTGGAATGTCTCTAAATCCCGTAAAGACATTTTTTCCTGTATCGAAATAACATTTCCATCGGCGGTGGTCAACACGGCTTGTAATTTTCCTTCCTTTACCACCAACTCATCTCGTAATTGTGAATCCGACAACCGGAATAACGGAATCGCACATAAAGCAATAATCAAAACTGCGGCGACCCCGCTCCACCGGATAATCATCCTTCTCTGTTTTACCCGATCATAACGATGAATCAACAGTTCAAACTCCCGTACCGCATCCATCTTCTCGTACTCTTTGAATCGATCATGCAGAGTACAATCTCCACGTAGTTTAACAAGTAGATCCCGATTCTTTCGATCCGCCCATAACCACACGGCTAACTGCCTCCGTTCTTCCGGTTCCAGCGTCTCCTCAAAATATTTTTGTAGTAAAAGACGATATTTTTCTATTTCTCCGTATACATCTTTCTCGTTCATACCAGACGTGTTGTTGACTTGATTTTATATATACACACGCTCCCAGTAAAAAACGACTACACGGACTATTCATTTTTTTTCAAAAAGATTGCCATACACAAGGCAAAATATTGAATATAGTTTTTTAACTCATTCTTAGCCCGCTGTTTATGTGTCAATACAGTATTTACAGATATATTTAATTTTTTTGCAATTTCTTCATTCGAGAACCCGTCCACGTGCATCCATAATACCTCCCGTTGCATCGGCGGTAATTTTTCAATTCTCTTGCAAAGGAAATCGTACATTTCTTCCTCTATCGCTATATCCCGAAATTCCGATTCACTTTGCAACTGAAACATTTTCTCCCGACTCTTTATCTCTACCTCCCTGTCTCGCAAATAATTAATAGCCCTATTACGAATAGTGGCATAAAGAAAAGCTTTCACGTGAGCCTCTTCCCGGAAAGTCGTTATCCGTTCCCACATGGCAATAAACGCCTCTTGTACAATATCCCGTACGGCCTCCATATCATCAATAAATCGCAATCCGAATTGGCAATACAGCCTGACATGCTCTTGATGAAAAGCACGAAAAGCCATCGGATCTTTTTTTACCAATTTTTCTATACTATATTTATTTTGAGGCATCATGCTCCAAACCACTCCCTTTGTTTTTCCAAAAATATAAAAAAAATCAATCCATCCGCCAAATTCTATTTTATTCTTTATCTATCAAAAAAATGAGGCTGCATCAAACAGCCTCAAAAAAAATAATGATACTTCTAAATTATCACTTACTTCACCATCGCATGACGATATCCTTTCGTCTTGTTCCAACCTCCGCGGGTGAAATCAGGAATCGCCACCGGAGCACTGTTATTCTCTAAAGAAAGAGCTGTCAGCTCACCCAAACAACACCATTCTGCCAAATCATACACATCCATATCTAACGGTAATCCATTCCGCAAGCAATATACCAAGCGGTAATCCATGATAAAATCCATTCCACCATGTCCCCCCACTTTTTTGGCTTGCTCTTCCAACTCGATCTGAATCGGGTGTTTATATTTTTCCATCAAAGCCTTCTTCACATCCTCCGGCACAAAACCGTGAGAATTCAAATCCTCGTGATCGGGAGCCACATCTGATGAAATTTGTGTCGGCTTCAAAGCATATCCCGCAACCGGATATTTATTAGCAAATCCTTTTGTTCCCGTCAATTGGTACATCCGGCTATACGGACGAGGCGACACCACGTCATGCTGAATCTGGATGGTCTTCCCGTTTTCCGTGCGAATCAACGTGATCGTGTGATCCCCGTTCTTGAAATCTTTCACCTCTTCCCCGGTCTTGTTTTTCAAATATTCGGGAGCAGAAACAGCCTTCGTGTCCATACATACCAAATAATTCATCTTGTCCCCCCGGTGAATATCCAGCAACTGGCAAGCCGGTCCCATACCGTGAGTAGCATAAACATCACCCCTGTGTTTCCGGTTATAATCCATACGCCAGTT
The DNA here is from genome assembly GCF_040920905.1 of Butyricimonas sp. RTP31003st1_G1_RTP31003_210430. Classification (NCBI taxonomy): domain Bacteria; kingdom Pseudomonadati; phylum Bacteroidota; class Bacteroidia; order Bacteroidales; family Odoribacteraceae; genus Butyricimonas; species Butyricimonas sp. RTP31003st1_G1_RTP31003_210430. The sequence goes on from NZ_JBCOSQ010000017.1 coordinate 44,468, forward strand.
ATTCCAATAATAAGGCCAGAATTCCTCCAAATTATGAATATAAGCCCCTTCCACGTGCAAAACTTCACCAAACACACCTTGTTGAGCCATATTTAACGTCGTCAATTCAAAGAAATCATACACGCAATTCTCCAACATCATGCAATGTAACTGTTTCTTCTCTGCCATATTAATCAACGCCCAAATTTCCTCCATGTTCATAGCAGCAGGAACCTCGATCGCCACGTGCTTCCCATGTTCCATGGCATACAACGCCATTGGGGCATGATGTAACCAATCCGTAGCAATATACACTAAATTAATATCCTCCCGTTCGCAAAGCTGTTTCCATGCATCCTCGCTTCCGGAGTAACCGACAGCCTCCGGAACCCCTGCTTTCTTCAGAATTCCCTGACATTTCTCCACTTGTTCCGGGCGAATATCACACAAGGCAACCACCTTCGTTCCGGGTATATGCAGGAATCGTTCCACCGCACCGGGTCCCCTCATTCCCAAACCGATAAACCCTACCCGCACGGTATCCAGTTTCGGCGTCACCAAATTTACTACATCCTTCTGCCCAACGGGACGCTCGGGAGCAGGCACCTCGATCATTAAACTTTTCTTCGTCTCTTTTTCTGATACACCATTGGTACAGGAACAAATCATCCCGCACAAAATGGCTGCCACGACACATACAAACGTTATTTTCCTCATAAATTATCAAATTAAAAACACAACAAACATATCACGTGTAAAGATACAAATTTTAAATAACATCAATACCTATTCCAGCTATTAGTTAATTTGTTTTTACCAATAAACACGTTTCATCTAATTCGCATAGCAAACCGTCTCTCGCTATCCTTTCGATCTTTCTGGATATACAATGAGTATACAACCCCAGTAAACCAAGTATACCTTTCCAAATAACTAATATACTACATATACCACCCAATTTGCAAACATAACCATATCAAAAACCAATTTTATCGAAGGTGAATGCAACATGAATCCAAGATGAATGCTCCATGGTCTAAATGAACTATAAGGAAACAATCTGGAAATTATTACCTAGGGCAAAAGGATATATTACCCAGAATAAACGAAGTCACCTAAGAATCCAACCTAAAAACAACATCCCTCGTCGACAAAAAACACTCATTCATCGGGAAAAAATCTCTCAACATCTAAATTAATTGTATTCGCTTTCAACACCTTATATCTTTGTAAAAAGCAAAAAAAGAAAACAAGATGAATATACAAACGAACATTGCAACCATCCTTTTTATAATCATTCCGTCCTTAGTGGGCTTTTCTCAGGAAAAGCCCACTTCTTCCTGGAATTTGAAGGATTGTATCGATTATGCCCGGAAAAACAACATTCAGGTGCAATCGGCAAAAGTAACGCAACAAAGCGCTAACGTGGATTTATTACAGGCGAAAGCCCAGCTTTTCCCCTCGTTGACATTTAGTAGTTCTCAGGGCTGGGGACACCAGAAAACAGAACAGACAGATGGCAAATTCAAATCTCAAAGCGCCTACACGGGCAGTTACACCTTGAACGGCGGACTGACAATCTATAATGGGGGTAAATTAACCCGTTCCATCCGTCAACAGCAAATCACGAACACGGCACAGGAGTATCAGGTAAACATGGCCGAGAACGACATCGAAATTGCCGTCACCGAGGCCTACCTGCAAATACTTTACGCAAACGAATCGCTAAAAACCAACCGTCAAACGTTGGAAACTTCTGCCGCCCAGCTGGCACGTTCCAAAGAACTATTGGCTGCCGGTTCGATTGCCCCCAGCGATTATGCCCAGATCGAGGCACAGTACAGCAACGATCAGTACAACGTGACGATGGCTGAAAACACGCTCACTTTGAACAAATTGCAATTAAAACAATTGTTAGAACTGGAACCAACAGATAGTTTCGATGTCTATTTCCCGGAACTGGAGGACACGCAGGTACTCACCCCTGCACCTTCCCTCTTGGAAGTTTACCAGATCGCCCTAGAAACCATGCCGGAAATGAAAAACAGTCAGTTGAACGTGGAATCGGCACAGCTGGAAGAAAAGATCGCGGCAGGAGATCGCTTGCCCAGCATCTCGCTCAGCGCATCCGTGGCCACGAACCATGACTCGGAATCAGACCACTCTTTTTCAAAACAACTAAATAATCGATTAAACGAGAACGTGGGGATCAACATCAGCATCCCCATTTCTAAAAATCGCCAGATCAAATCTGCCGTTGAAAAAGCAAAATTACAAACGGAAACAGCCCGTCTGGAAGAACTGAATACACGCAAGGAACTGTGGAAAACGGTAGAGACACTCCACCAGAACGTGATCTCCGCGCAAAGCAGGTACGTCGCTGCCACGAACAGCGTGAAATCGGCCACGATGAGTTACAACCTCGTTCAAGCCCAATTCGACGCCGGTATGAAAAACACGGTGGAACTACTCACGGAAAAGAACAATTATCTTTCCGCCTTGCAGGAACAAATTCAAGCAAAGTTCGAGGCGATTCTGTCACTCAAACTGCTCAACTTCTATCGAAATCAACCTATCGAAATCTAATGTAAAATATTAATTATAGAACAACATGAAAAAGATTGTTACCATAATCATCGTCATAGCCGTTATTGTCGGGGTCTTTTTCTTCTTCCGCTCGGGAGATAAGAAAGTGACGACGTACGAAACGGTCGAACTAAAAAAAGGCTCCATCAACAACACGGTGACCGCCACGGGAACGATAGAACCAATCACCAAAGTAGACGTGGGTACCCAGGTTTCCGGAACGATTTCACACATTTACGTGGACTACAATTCCGTCGTGACAAAAGGACAATTACTTGCCGAACTCGACAGGAAGCTACTGGAAGCCGAGTTGAAATCGGAAATGGCAAACTTGAAATCAAGCAAAAGCGAATTCGAGTATCAAGATAAAAACTTCAAACGTCTACGCCAGTTACACGAAAAGAACTTGATTAGCGAAACAGAATACGAGGAAGCATTATATCAATACGAGAAAGCACAACAAGCTTACGAGAAAGCACAAGCCACGATGGTAAAGGCCCAATCAAACCTCGATTACGCAACGATTACCTCACCGATTGACGGGGTTGTATTATCCAGAGAAGTGGAAGAAGGACAAACAGTTGCCGCCAGTTTCGAAACCCCGACCATGTTCACCATCGCTAACGATTTGCGCAAGATGCAAGTGATCGCTGACGTGGACGAGGCTGACATCGGTCAGGTACTCGAAGGACAACGCGTGACGTTCACGGTTGACGCTTTCCCGGATGACACGTTCGAGGGCGACGTGACTCAAGTGCGTCTAAACCCGACAACAGAATCCAACGTGGTCACTTACGAGGTGGTTATTGATGCCCCGAATCCGGAATTGAAACTGAAACCGGGATTGACCGCCAACATCACGGTCTACACGATGGAGAAGGACAACATTCTACTGGCCCCGTTGAAAGCTTTCCGCTTTACCCCGGAGACCAACCCGGAAGACCCGCAAACCGCACAAGCCCCGCAAGCGGGAAGAGGTGAAAAAGTCGTTTGGTTACAAACGGCAGAAGGTATCGTTCCTAAAGTAATCAAAGTTGGAGTCAGCGACGGAATATACTCGGAAGTGAAAGACGGTCTACCGGAAGGCGCTCGTTTGATCGTGGGAATCCAACGCAGTAAGAACGTGGCACCCCAAGGAGGCAGCGAGGAATCCAATCCGTTCATGCCGCCACGTCCGGGACAAAAGAAAAAATAGTTACCGTATAAGATTGAACTCATGACAAATGATATTATAAAAATAGAAAACCTGAGGAGGGATTTTAAGGTGGGATCGGAAACCGTTCATGCTTTGCGCGGTATATCATTTTCGATCCGTGCCGGAGAGTTCGTGACGATAATGGGTACGAGTGGTTCCGGGAAATCCACCCTGCTCAATATCCTCGGATGCCTCGACACTCCCACCTCGGGGGACTATTACCTCGATGGTATCGCGGCCAGAGACATGGGAAAAAATGACCGGGCCACGTTGAGAAATCGCAAGATCGGTTTCGTGTTCCAGTCCTACAATCTGTTACCCAAAACGACCGCCTTGGAGAACGTGGAGTTACCGTTACTTTACAACCCGGCCTTTTCTTCCCGCGAACGTCGGGAGAAAGCCATGAATGCCTTGAATGCAGTGGGACTGAGTGACCGTATCAACCATCGTTCCAACCAGATGTCCGGCGGACAGCAACAACGTGTAGCAATCGCGCGGGCTATCGTGAATGACCCGGTAATCCTGCTTGCCGACGAGGCCACGGGAAACTTGGATACTCGTACTTCATTCGAGATCCTCACGCTTTTTCAACGCCTTCATGCGGAAGGAAGAACCATTATATTCGTGACTCATAATCCCGAAATCGCCCAGTTCAGCAGTCGCAACATCGTTCTGCGGGACGGCCACATCACGGAAGACACGATTAACCAGAATGTAGCATCGGCCAAAGAAGTATTGGATGCGCTACCCAAGGAGAACGATTAAAAATTCAGAGTTTAGAATGAAAAAGATTTCGTGATTGCCGATTCGATGATTGGGTGATTAAAATCACTTAATCGATAGGATCTAAAATCATAAATCAAGAAATTAATAGGATCATAAATCTAAAATTAACACATGAACTACGCAAATTTAATACGAATCGCTTTACGAGCCTTGGCAAACAACAAATTCCGGGGATTCCTGACTATGTTGGGAATCATTATCGGAGTGGGGTCCGTGATTTCCATGCTGGCAATCGGACAAGGTTCAAAACGTAGCATTCGTGACCAAATATCAGAGATGGGGTCCAACATGATCATGATCCATCCCGGGAACGGGAAGTTCGGGGGAGTCCGTCAAAGTGCCAGTAGTATGCAAACGCTGAAACTGGAAGATTACGAGGCGATCGTTCGTGACGTGGACTTGATCGACAAATGCACCCCTTCCGTGAATTCAAGCGGTCAGGTTATATACGGAGCCAATAATGCCCCGACAACCATCTACGGAGTAAACCAAGATTATCTTGACATCCGGAAATTCAGCGTGGGGGAAGGTGAGATGTTCACGGATCACGACATCAAAACTTCCGCAAAAGTATGTATCGTGGGACAAACCGTTGTCGACAACCTATTCACGAAGGGAGAAGAACCACTGGGAAAGACCATCCGGTTCAACAAAACCCCCTTCCGCATCATCGGGGTATTGACACCCAAAGGATATAACTCCATGGGACAGGACCAGGATGATATGATTATCGCCCCTTATACCACTATACAGAAACGTCTGCTGGCCATCACCTACATTCAAGGAATATTCGCCTCGGCCGTCACGGAAGACGATTCGGAAGAGGCTATCGAGGAAATATCCGCTATTCTGCGCCAAAATCATAAAATAGCCACGGGAGATGAAGACGATTTCCACGTGCGCTCGCAAGAAGAACTCAGCTCCATGATGAGTACGACAACCGACTTAATGACTGTCCTGTTGGCCTGTATCGCCGGAATATCATTACTTGTCGGCGGAATCGGAATCATGAACATCATGTATGTATCCGTCACCGAACGAACCCGGGAAATCGGCCTTCGCATGTCCATCGGGGCAAAAGGACGACACATCCTATTCCAATTCCTTATCGAGGCGGTCATTATCAGCGTCACGGGAGGTATTATCGGGGTAGTTCTTGGAATCGGTTCATCACTTATTATTAAATACGCTATCGGCTGGCCCATATACATCCAGATGTATTCTGTCGTGCTTTCCTTCCTGGTCTGCACGGTTACCGGAATATTCTTTGGCTGGTATCCGGCACAAAAGGCATCCCAATTAAACCCAATCGATGCTATACGATACGAATAGATTGCCGGGAAACCCGGCAGTTACGGTTGCAAGTTTTCAAGTTACCGGTTCGACAGAACTTCTTCCATAAACTTGTAACTTACAACCCTGTAACTTGTAACTTTTTTTATACCTTTGCAAGTGGAGAAAGACGATATAATGCAAAAGACACGGAACAAGAAGATATTAACGGGAGCCATCCACGTGCTTGGATGGGGAATATTCTTTGCCCTTCCCTTTTTCTTCTATCGCGGAGAAGGTGTTTCAATTACCCTAAACAGATATTTGGGATATTGTTTCGTCCCGTTAAGCTGCCTGATCATATTCTACACGAATTTTCTCTGGCTGATCGAACGACAGCTTTTCCGTAGAAAAGTATCAACATTTATTCTAAGTAACATCGTTCTCGTGATGCTCCTGGGAGCTAGTCTTCATTTCTGGCAGGACTTTCACCGGAAACATTTATCTGAACCCGTTCCGAAAGCATTGAAAGAGTTACAAGAGTCCTTACCTAAACCGCCCCGGTACGTGTTTATCGCCCGGGACATGATGCTCATGGCATTGACCGTCGCCCTCAGCGTGGCAATCAAAATGACCGGGGGATGGTATGAAACCGAGAACGAGAAACAAGAACTAAAAAAAGCTCAGGCCGAGGCGGAACTTCAAAACTTGAAAAGCCAGTTGAACCCGCACTTCTTATTCAATACCTTGAACAATATCTACTCGCTCATCGCTATCAACCAAGACAAGGCCCAGTATGCCGTCCATGATCTCAGTCGTATGCTCCGTCACGTCCTATACGAGAATAACCAGCATTTCGTGTCGGTAGATAAAGAATTCGAGTTCATGAAAAGCTATATCGAGCTAATGAGTCTCCGCTTACCTAAAAGTACTCGGCTGGAAGTTTCCATCCCGGAAAGAGGCAACGGAATCATGATCGCCCCGCTCTTGTTTATCCCGCTGATCGAAAACGCGTTCAAACACGGGGTCAGTAGCACGCAGGAATCATTTATAAACATTAAGTTCGAATTGCAGGGGAATAACCGGATCAACTGTCTCGTGGAAAACAGTAACTATCCTAAAAAAGACAACGACCGGAGTGGCTCCGGAATCGGGTTAACCAACTTAAAACGCCGTCTGGAGTTACTCTATCCCGGAAAATATATCTTTAAGGCTGAAACCCTTAACAACCGATTTATCACGGAATTGCTTATTCAACTTTAAAATGAAAGGACATGACTCTGAATTGCCTCATCGTGGATGATGAACCGTTAGCCTTGGATTTGCTAGAGAGCTACGTGAGCCGGACACCGTTCCTACACCTGGTCGCACAATGTGATAGTGCCGTGAAAGCGCTTTCCGTCATAGAGGAAGAACCAATAGATCTGGTTTTTCTAGATATTCAGATGCCCGAACTCAACGGGCTTGAATTGTCCCGTCTCGTGGGCAACAAAGTGAAAATCATCTTTACCACCGCTTTCGAACAATACGCGCTGGAAGGCTTTCGGGTTGATGCGCTGGATTACCTGCTGAAACCGTTCAATTACACGGAATTTCTCCGGGCTGCCACGAAAGCCTTACGTTGGATCGAGATGAGCCGGGCGGAGAATGTTTCCGCCAACGTGCCGGATTCCATTTTCGTGAAAAGCGATTACAAATTGATCCAGATCCAGTTGAAGGATATTCTTTACATCGAAGGACTAAAAGATTACATTCGTATCCAAACCGAGGACAAGGAGGGCGGTATTCTCACGCTGATGAGCATGAAAAGTATCGAAGACCATCTTCCCGGCGATATATTCATCCGGGTACACCGTTCCTATATTGTCAATATCAACAAAATTAAAACCATCGAACGGAACCGAATCGTGTTCGGGAAACTCTACATCCCTATTTCCGATTCCTACAAGGAACGTTTCATGGAATTGCTGGATAAACGAGCAATTAATTGAAAATTGAAAATTGAAAATTGAAAATTATATCTACCTTTGCGAACAGATAAATAGAATTAGTATTAGGAAAATTTGAATTCTTGGAAATGAGAAATTCATGAAAACATTTCATTTTCAATTTTCAATTTTCAATTTTCAATTGCCATGAGAAAAGACGAAAGATATAACCAGCGAGGAGTGTCCGCATCCAAAGAAGATGTGCATAACGCCATAAAAAATATCGACAAAGGTATTTTCCCGAAAGCTTTCTGCAAAATTATCCCCGATTATCTCGGAGGCCAGAAAAGCTACTGCAACATTATGCACGCCGACGGGGCCGGAACCAAATCTTCACTCGCCTATATGTACTGGAAAGAAACCGGGGACTTATCCGTGTGGAAAGGTATCGCACAAGACGCCTTGATCATGAACATCGACGACTTGCTCTGCGTGGGTGCCGTGGATAATATCCTGCTCTCCTCCACGATCGGGAGAAACAAGAAACTGATACCGGGAGAAGTTATCGCGGCCATCATCAACGGAACGGAAGAGCTGATCGAGGAATACCGGAAATTGGGAGTAAACATTTACTCTACCGGAGGCGAAACCGCAGACGTGGGGGATCTTGTGAGAACCATTATCGTGGACTCCACGGTGACTTGCCGGATGAAACGTTCGGACGTGATCTCTAACGACCGTATCAAAGCGGGAGATGTAATTGTAGGACTTTCGTCATACGGGCAAGCCTCTTACGAAACAGAATACAACGGTGGGATGGGTTCCAACGGACTAACTTCTGCCCGTCATGACGTGTTTGCCAAATATCTGGCGAAGAAATACCCGGAAAGCTATGACAACTCCGTTCCGGAAGAACTCGTTTACTCCGGAAAATGTAAACTGACAGACGAAATTGCCGGATTGGGCATTGATGCCGGGAAACTGGTATTGTCTCCGACCCGTACGTATATCCCGGTAATCAAGCAGGTGCTTGACAAGTACCGGAAACAAGTTCACGGCATGGTACACTGCTCCGGTGGGGCCCAAACCAAAGTGATGAATTTCGTGGAGAACATGCACATCGTGAAGGACAATATGTTCCCTGTTCCTCCCCTGTTCAAATTAATTCAGGAACAATCGGGAACCCCGTGGGACGAAATGTACAAGGTATTCAACATGGGTCACCGTATGGAAATCTACGTGGACGAAGAGATTGCAGATGACATCATCGCCATTTCCAAAAGCTTTAACATCGATGCCCAAATCGTTGGTCGTTGCTACGATAACGATGAGGGAAAAGGTAATAAGCTCACGATAATCAGCGAACTCGGGAAGTTCATATACTGAACCGTGGGTTTGATTCTTAAAACCTATATATAAAAAAAAGGATGCCTGCAGGCATCCTTTTATCATTCCCTCGCAGATTGCAATATCCGTCGAATTTGATTACGTACATTAATCTGGGCGCTATCCACCTTCGCTCGTTTGGAAGGGATAAACAGGTCCTTGTACTTTGCCTTCGTAATCTTGAATTTCATCTTCTCCATCGACCCGTAAATGTCTACTCCCAATTTGAAGGGTACAGGTGATTTTAACACGGAAATATGGTAATTAAAAGTCATGTCGATCTTATGTTCTCCACCCACGGCCACCTTGTAACGATCCACCTCAACCAAGAAGGGGAATACTTCAATCATACCATCCTTGATGCGGAAGTCCACGGCCACGCTATCAATCAGATTACGCTCCTTGTTTTTAAACATCAACATTTTGGAAATCTCCGAGAACGTCTCCCCGTCCATCAACACCAAATCCTTACCATCAATGTAAGCCACAGCCCTCAAGGTCGGTAAATCAACCATCATTGTAGAATCCAGATCTGTCTCCGCCGCCATATGGAAATCTACCAGCCCATCGAAAGAGCGCAGCATCGGGACGATCGAATCCAAAGATGGCATAAAATTAATCAACGCCCCCACGTCAATATCATCCATTCGTAAATCGAAACCGGTATACGCTTTCTCTTTCCCGGAAGCCTTGTACAACATCGTGGTCTTCACATCTGCCGCCATGGAACGCATACTCAAATCCGATAACTCGATACATTGATTTTGCATCACCACTTTCCCGTGAATACTATCCAATTCCAACTTTCCATACAACACCTTCTTAATATTCGTTTCAAACGTGAAATCAACACCGGGAGGAACAACAAAAACAGACATGGTAGAGTCAGCCACGTACGTGGAATCAGCCGCTAAATCCACATCAGACAATTCATCCTCACTTAATTCCTCTTCTGTCCCCCACTTCATGTTCATTCGATTGGCAGCCCCAACTTCCATGGCTTTCATCAATTGATTGCAATTAATCATATTCGATCTCACCTTCAAATTAGCTTTCAAATCCTCCTGCCGCAAAAATGCACCCGCCAGATTGTACACTTCCCCGGTTAACAAAAGATCAGAACGTCCCATCTTCAACTTTGCACCATTCAATTTAATATGTCCGGGACTTAAAGTAATCTTCGTCCCCGGCATACGCATCCGCAGAGGAAACAAGGGGGTGTACACCCGCATATCCTTAAAGCCGACTACCCCACTGGCGAGCCATTGACGTTTATTTTTCCGGTCCGGAACTCCCGAAAGATCAAATCCGGCATTCGCCAGTCGTAAACGATTCCCTCTAGCTCTTACCCGTAAACTATCCATATTGACCTTCGCTTTTACTAACGGGAGCTTTTTATCTTCCGGAGAGGGAGTCAAGGCAAAATTAGCCGTGCTATTTCCCATCCGGAACCGCAGGGAGTCACCCATCACCAAGTCAATCCATCCGAAACGAATGTCTGCCGACATAGAGGCAACAGCCGTGGTATCCCGCAAGGGAGAAGTTTTTACCTTCACGTAAGAAGTATCCATGTGAAAGGTTAAAGCATTCTTCCACTGTATATCGACACTATCAAAACCAAAGATTCCATTCAACAGGTTCTTTTCCTGCAAGATAGTCTTATCTTCCATATTGGTTCCGAATCCCAATATCACAGATTTTGAACGTAATCTCAAACTATCCTTTTCGCTGGCTAACAAAACATTCTTTAATTGACACCCTCCTCGAATATCCAGTTTTCCATAGTTTTTATTCTTTATGTCAGCCAATAAAACATTTCCTTTTAGCCCTGCATTCAAACTTCCCGTCAATGTCACCCCCTCTTGTATCGGGAATATTTTGGGTAATATAGAGAAATCAACATCCGCCTTCACGCTCGCGGTAATCAAAGGATTGGAAAGTAATTGATCCACCCGGCCATTTAAATCCACATCCACATCTGTTCCCTTCACGTAAAACCGGTTTAATTTCAAGAATGAAGGTTGTTCTTTCTGTAAATCAACGACACCTTCCAAGTCAACATCCAATTTATCCAACGAATAAGGCATCCCCGCGTATTTCACGGAGCCTTCATTTATTTTGAAACGAGCATCCAACACGGGAACTCGATCCTTTCCATATTTCCCCTTCAACGTTCCCCGGCATAACACCTCTCCCGATACCGTCACGTTTTCATCATGTTTTAGTACTGTTTCCGGAACAAGGTCAAGCAGGGTTTTCAAAGAAGGAACTTTTATCCCAAAGGTCAGGTCCACGTCCAACAAACGATTCAATGTATCTGCCTGTAAACGTCCTCCTACCCCGAATTTCATTCTATTCACCCTCATAACAGCTTTATCCAACACGTAAAGCATTGAATCTCGATCCAGACGCATTCCTGTTTGCAAAGCAAACCGCAAGCGTTTCACGAGTAAATTACCTTCTTGCCAGAAAAGAATATTCTTTGCTTTCACATCCAACTGCAAGTCCGCCTTCCGCTCCATAAAATTTCCATCGATTTTCAAACCGAACCCCTCCAATCGGGCATAAAGTTCATTCGCACGATCATCAAACACGAGTTTTCCACCCTCAATACGAATGTTACGAATATCAATACTTTCAATCCATTTTTCTTGAATCGTATCCGTCTCCACCATGACCGCTGAATCCTGTTCAGCAGACTCCCGCATTACATTCCAACCAGGAACCCCGTTCGTGTCAATATAAGCGTAAATCTGCGGTTCTTCCAAACGCAATTCTTTCACGATAACTTCCTTTCGAGACAGATAAGCCATCGGGTTCACGATCAGCCGACAACGCTTGAAACTCATCAATGAATCAGTAGCAGCATAAACATTCTCCTGTTTCAACGAATCCTGAAAGACTTTTGTCACCACGCTACCATTTCGCATTTCAAGCCCGAATTCCGGGAAAGTCGAGAAAAAGGTTAACTCGATTGCGTCAAAATGTACTTCCGCATTCAAAAACTCATTGGCACTTTTCTCCACGATAGGAGTCAACTTCTCCGGGGTAAAGATAAAATTCAACACGATGCCTATCGAAGCACACACTAAGATCACCAATACTAACAGTGAAATAAAGAAATACTTTAATAAACGCCACATGACATTTCTTGATTTATAATTTCAAATTTTAGATCCTATCAATTTCTTGATTTATGATTTTAGATTAAGTGATTCCCTCCCGCTAACCAACATTTTTAATCATAAATCAGATACTTTTCTCTCACCTTCATAAACTCGGCAACCTCATCCTTCCATCCGGCACGAATCTCTTCTTCCGTTGCTCCATCCTTCAGTTGTTGCTGCACTCTATCATTTCCCACCAGCTTGTTGAACAAAGCATTAAAGAAGGGTTCCTTGCCTTTATACTCTTGATAAGCCAGCAATAACCAAGCCAGATTCAGACGTTTCATCTTTAAAATAGTGTGGTATTCTCCCTGCAAATCCATGCCGTAACAAGTTTGTCCCTTGCATTTGGGCTGCATACTCATTCCCTTAATCGGGCGAGGCACGTAAGAATAGGGCATACCTTTCAAGCTCGGATGCCCGAACACCTGAAACGGACGTAGCGTCCCTCGTCCCTCGTTGATCGCTGTTCCTTCAAAAAAACAAGTTGACGGGTAAAGCATGATGGAAACAGAATCCGGCAAATTCGGAGACGGGGCATAAGGTAACGCCACGGGTTGTTCCCGACTCCATCCCTCGCAAGGGATCACGGTCAGATCACAGGTCACGCTATCTTTCAACCAACCTTCCCCGTTAATCATTCCGGCATATTCACCTATCGTCATCCCGTACACGACCGGAACCGGGTGCATCCCGACAAAAGACTTAAACTCTTTCTGCAGGACCGGGCCATCCACGTAAAAAGCATTCGGATTAGGACGGTCCATCAAGATCAAGGGAATGTTCTGTTCCGCACAAGCCTCCATCACGTAATGCAACGTGGACAGATAAGTATAGAAACGTACTCCCACGTCCTGCATATCAAAAATCATCACGTCAATTCCCGACAGATCCTCCGGCTGGGGTTTCTTTTTTTTCCCGTACAGGGACACCACCTTCAAACCACTCCCGGCATCAATATAATCCCCCACGGTCTCCCCGGCATCAGCCGTACCCCGAAATCCATGTTCGGGACAAAAAATTCGTGCCACGTGAATACCTTTTTCCAACAGGAAGTCCACACTATGCACCGTGTCTACCCGGGAAGTGTGGTTTGCCACGATTCCAACTCGTTTTCCTGTCAACAGATTCCGGTAAACCTCAAAACGTTCTATCCCGTCTCGTACATTCACGGAAATAGCATCCGTACACGCGGATGCTATCACCAAAAATAATATTAAATATCTCATCGATTACTTCGTCTTCTCTTCCTTATCTTTATAATCAATCACCATGGTATTCAGGATAGCATCTACTTGTTTCATCATATCCCGTTTCTCCTCGTTCGGATAGTACACGTATCCCATCATATAGATCACTCGCTGATGTTCCTCGTCCAGCACCACGTTCAGCTCATACGGTCCCGCCATGAAATCATTCACCACCGTCCACAGGCCACGGAACAACACGGCATAATGCCCATTATATTTATATTGCACTGCAGTATAAGGGATCTCCAAATCCAGTGCCATATACGATCCCTCACGCGGGCCGGGAATATGTTTCTTCAACTCCTCGTTCACCCGATCAAAAATAATGGCATAATTAAACTGGCTTTCATGCTCGTACTTTTCAGTAAAGAATATGATACCTTTACTGTTCTTAGTTGTTTCACTTGACATCCACACGAAATCAGTCGTATCCTTATTCACGTAATATCCTGTAGGACAATACAACAATATATTATACTTCTTCTTGAACAAATTAAAGATCCGGGTATCCGCAGTTCGCTTATAAACCGATATTAGCCGATCACGCTCAGCCTTAGCATAGATACCAAGAATTCTTAACTTATTCTCATCAAACAACTTGAAAAACGTTTTCCTATCCGGGGCTGCAATCTTTATATACTTCTGTGTTTTGGCCCACGGGCTATCTGCATACTGCACGTAAGCAGAGTCAATAGAAGGAGAAATCACGACTTGCAACACGTTACGGTGTCCCTTCATATTCTTATCAAAATACCTCTCCGGCAAGTTAAGCACATCAAAAATCGGTTCTGCCTGTGGCAAACCATCCTGTTCCTGTCCAAAAAATTCCCGGATCGTGTCACCCACAGGACCATCCCACGTGTTCTTCTCGGCAATAATCAATACCTGATTGATTTTTCCTGTCACGGCAGGCATCAGGTTCTTCGTGGCATCCTTACAAGAACCTAACATTAAAACCATCACGAAAACAAATACAATATTCTTCATAATAATAGAATTGAAAGTTGAAAATTGAAAATTGAAAATGAATCTCACTCTCAATACAATATTAATTAAACCCCTTCCTAACGATATATATAATCAAAAACACAGCATATTTTCAATTCTGCATTTTCAATTGCTAAAACTTACTATTGGCCTCATCCAAGATACCTTTCACCGATCCCACGATAATCTTGGCCTCGACCATCACGGGAATACGATACTCGTCATCACTTACCCATACCTTCATATTCTCTCCCCCTTTAAACACGTCACCGGCCACGAGCAAGGGAGAAAACACGTGACACATCCGCCGCCCGCTATCCGTCTTCACTTTCTCTTTCCCCAAGTAACGAACATATAAATCGTATATTTTATCGTCCAGTAGAATACGTATCGGGATCTGGTCTCCTTTCTTGTAGTTATCAAAATCCAATTCCCTTGCATACCATGCCACGGACAACATATCGTACGTGTCCGGCAACAATTTAATCGTATCCTTACGTTGGTATTTTCCAATCCGGTGTATATCAGCATGGATCACCCCGCTATCGTAATCCCACACGTAATCGAATGTTTTATGGTAATTCCCCTCGTGCGCTTTTCTCGAAAACTCGTAAGGTTTATAGGTCATACTATCATGATGCGATACCAACGTATCTCTCAGCTTGAACACCCAGTCCCACGAAGGATTCGAATACCCCACGGCAAATATACACTGGGCATTCGGATACTTGTCGGAAGGCTGTACGGTCATTTCCACCGAACCCGCGTTAATCCAGATAAAGCTCCAGTTGTAATAGCCCCTGTAAGTCAGTTTCTCTATCACGTTAGGCAACTTCTTCTGCGATATGGCAGGAAGGCTCACAAACAATGTAACTATCAATATAATCGTTCTCATCGATTAGTTCTATTTCTTTTTTTATCTCCTTCTGTATTCTTCTTTTTACTCGGATCTTCTCTCTTATACGTTTTACTCATGTCAAAGTCTTGCTCGACATCGAAATTCTTTTTCAATTTTATCTCCGCGGGCAAATATTTTATCTCTTCCGGCTGCAAATGTTTCAAGTAATTACCCGTGTCCCATTTCCCGTTTCCGTTCCGGTCGAGAATAGCCCGGATCATATAAGTTCCCTCTCCCAAGTAATCAAAGATAACCTTCCCATCTCCCTTGATCGTCCGTTCTTCCAGCACCTTGATCTCCTTATCGCCCTGGTAAAGTTGCAAAATAATCGGGGTTGTAGCCTCCTTCACGTTCACGATAATATTCCCGTAATCCTCGATCGCTTTCGTTTTAAAATCCTTCACGAGCTTGTTATTATACAACCCGTAAATACTATATATACTCATCGAATCGATCAACAGCTGATATTCCGTTTCCGGCTTCCATTCTTTCTCCACGTAATACCTACGAATTTTCAGACTATCATGTTTCAAGTTAAAGTCAACCGGGGTCAAAACGGAATCCACCATTTCCAACAATTGGATATTCTTCAACCCCTCCTCCACGATCGGACGATCAAACTCCAGTGTGATGTTCTTATTCAAATCCACCGTACTACCAACACCCGCGTTAATCTCCATAAACTTAATTGCCGGAATGGAATCCTGTTCCTTCTTACGCTTACCCTTGGGCTCCGGTTTGTCCTTGTAATAGAATTTAATCGTATCCGCAAGCAACACTCGTTTACCAAGCGAATCCGTCCGCAAATAACTGGCCTCAGCCACGAGCGAATCGATCTTGTACACCAAAGAGTCCTTTATCCACAACTGAATCGTATCCCTCCCGGCAGAACGTTCCTCGATATACCAATCATCCTGATTAATCTTATCTAACAGATGTACTCCTAACAATCGCACGTTCAACTGGTTATCATCAGGTATACTGAAAGTAAAATCCAATCGTTCCCGCTCCTTACGAGCCTCATCAACCAGATACAATTGAGTCTTTTCCTCGTCAAACATCGGGATAAACAAGTTTGTAGGTCCAAACATGGTAAAATCACGCCGGACAATCGTGTCTTTAGACACCACTTTGAACTCCATTCCCTTCTTCGTTCTCCGTCCCTCGACAACCGTCGTGTCCGGATGAATCGTATCATAAACTGTCGTGGGGAACGATATAGTCTGAATCAAAGAATCAATGAAACCCACTTTTGTCTCTGAAGGCACAAACAAATAATTTCCTCTCGCATCATCGATTGCCATTACCCGATAGGTATCATTCTTAATATTAGTCACCCGAAACATTCCGGCACTATCCGTTTTAGCCACGTAACTCGGCAAATCGGTCAGCGCCACGGAATCCGCGGTATTCTGGTAGAACATCACGGTAGCACCCAGCACGGGCAACTGCGTTTGCATATCAATGACCTGTCCCCCTAGCTCCATCGAATCCAGTTGCGGCCCCGTGGAAAACACGTAGCGATAGAAACCGAGCGGGTTTCCCTCGTTATTATCCACGATTGCGTCGGCAAAGTCCAGCGTATAAGTCGTGTTCGGTTTCAAAGAATCCTGAAACGTCACCCGCACGTATTTTCCCCGCAAGCTCACCCGGGCTTTCTTCTTCATCGGGGGAGACATCACGAATTTCTTGTTAATATCCTTTAACTGAACATATTCGTCGAAATAAATATCGATCTGCTTTCCCTTGAAATTCGTTGAAAAAGATTCCGGAACCTCCTTGATAACCTGAGGGGGTGTCACGTCCTTCTCTCCTCCCTGCGGGTAACCCCTGTTTGCACAGGCATATATAATCAACGCCACGATAATAGCGACAAAACAGAATCCGTTCCAAAAAAATTTATTCATAGTCCTCAAAAATATTAACTTTACAAAACTAGGGAAAAAAAGCTAAAATCCTTTCAATTTTAGATTTAAGATTCAAGTTTTTTTAGATGCTGCCGGACTTTCCCAAACAAGCAACACTTACCCGTACTCCCTTGATTTTACTCAATTCCATCATACACGCCCGGATCGTGGCTCCACTTGTCACGACATCATCTACCAACAACACGTGGCATCCCTCCACTCGAGTCGTATTCCCCAGCTCGAAAGCCTCGGCCACGTTATCAGCCCGTTGTCCCCGTTCCAAACCTGTTTGTGAAGGGGTGTTTACCACTCGCCTTAACACTTCCGGCTCGATCCGTCCTCCTAAAACACTTACAATCCCCGTGCCAATCAGAAAAGCCTGATTAAATCCCCGTTTCTTCTCCCGTTCGGGATGTAGCGGCACGGGAATAATACAATCAATCCCACGGACATCTTTCATCCGTTCTCCCAACATTTTCCCGGCCCACACGCCCAATTCCCGGTTGGAACGATACTTGATAGCGTACACTAATTTATGAAAATCACTTGCCCGGTCATAACGGAACAACCAGTATAAATGCTCGATTCCCAAATCATCCGCAAGCACCTTGTCCGCCTCCTCATCAACACCCTCGTTCAAAGGCAAACCGCTTAAACAAGCTGAACACAAAAAAAGCTCACCATCAACCAAAACATCACCACACACCACGCACGTGCGGGGATATAACAATCTGAAAAAGCGGGAAAAAATAGAAGAAACAAACCGTGTCATTGTTTGACAAAATTATACGTGATCGTTCCCGTCTGTCGTTCCGGGGCTTTCTCGTCAACGTTAAATTCCGACTTCAAGGCTGCATCTACTGCCACCTCCCGCAAAGAATCATCTTTATTCGACTCCGCATCCACCACCTCAGCCTTAATAACCTGTCCTTGCCGATTCACGACTACCGCAACCACGATTTTTCCACCGAACTCGCATTTATAAACAGGAATCGGCAGATAAGTCTTGTAACGCCCTTTTATATTATATGACACGCTACTCTTCCCCACGTAAACCGTGGATTGGAGTGAATCCAACATCCGTTCCTTTTTATCCCGCTGAACACGAATACTATCCTCCTTGTAATGCTTGTTTTTATTCGCCCGGTAACGTCCCCCGTAATCACTATCAATCTCCTCCTGGATCTGTTCAATATACTCTTCTACTCGTTCGTGAGGCTGGGTTTCAGTATTTTTCTTCACGGCATCCTCGTTCACCGCCAACGAACGCAACATCTCGTTCACCTCCTCGTCAGCGCTTTGTTGGAGAATTTGCTCCTTCTTTTTTTGCTCCTCTTGCTTTTGCTGAACGATTTCCGGCTCCGGCATATCAATCTCGATTTCCATCCTCTGTTGCGAATCCAAACGTGAAATTCCGACACAAACCAAAAAGATAGCAAGCACGAGATGAAAAATTACCGTACCCATCACACCATGTCGGTGTTCCTTCAACCAATCCAACAGAGAATCTCTAATAGCATATATATCATTTTTCACGCTCATAACTTTACTCGAATTTAATCGCCTTCACCGGGCTAATCTTGGAAATCAGCATCGTTGGGACAATCAGCATTAAAACGGTTATCACGATTACTCCTACATTCAATAATATCACGTATCCGAGACTAAAATTAATTGGAACCGTGTCCATATAATACGTCACAGGATCAAGATGAATCACACGGAATATCGCCTGAATTCCTGCCAAAACAAAGGCCAGCACATTTCCCCATAACATTCCTTTAATAATCAATCCCGCCGATATGTACAGGAACAATTTTCGCAAAGAAACATTTTTGTAGCCTAACGCTTTCAATATCCCGATTAAAGTAGTCTTATCCAGAATCAAAATCAATAACCCCGACACCATATTAAAACCGGCCACCGTGACAATCAAAATCAGGATCACCCACACGTTCATGTTCAACAACGCCAACCAGTCAAAAATTTGCGGAGCCACGTCGGCAAGCGTCTGTACCTCGTAATTTCCACTCGCATCATACACGACACTTTCCACCTCCTCTACCACCTCGTTTAATCGCTCCACATCCTCCAGTTCGATAGCAATCCCGGAAACCTCCCCCGGCCCCCAGTCATTCAATTTCGCCAGATGTCGTTCATCAACCAACACCATCACGTCATCATACTCCTTGAAACCCGTGTCGTAAATTCCGGCAACGGTAAACACTCTCGCTCTCGGCGGGTCCTGCACGAAATGGGCCGTGACTTTTCCACCGACACCGATTTCCAGCATATCCGCCACGGAGGCAGAAATTAATATTTCATTTGACGCCCGTTCCGTTTTAAAATCAGGCATTTTTCCCTCCTTCAGATTCTCCCTGAAAAAAACAACATCATACCCCACATCTACCCCTTTCAATACCACCCCGTGAATCTCCTCTTTACTCTTGAAAATTGCGGGCTTTTCGATATACCCGTACACGTTCTTCACACCTTCCACCTCTTTCAAGCCTTTCACCAGACTCTCCGATTCACGGACCACTCCCCCCTCACTCGTCGAACCGGGAACAAAAGGCACCACGCTCAAATGAGCCGTGAAACCCGACAATTTCTCTGTGATCTCGTACTTAAACCCCGTGATAATAAACAACGACAATAACATCACGCACAACCCCAAGGCGATCCCAACAATCGCAATCTTTACGATCGGCACCGACACGGATTTCGTGCCGTCTCCTTTCAACAACCTACGCGCAATGTACCATTCCAGATTCATAACAATTGAAAATTGAAAATTGAAAATTGAAAATGACGATCACTTCAATATTTCAATTTTACTATTATCCGTCTGCAAAGTTACTACAAAAAAGTGAAATGCGGAAAGATATAGTGATAGAATTGAGTTACAAGGGTTTTGGTTGAAGTGGCGATAATCCGTGAAGCCATTACAATCCCTGCCGAAGCCAAATCCTGACGCCGCTACGTTACTTGTTCGTAACCATGCCCGAAAATGCGACAAACGGGTACGAATAGCGAAACAAGGCTCTAAGGAATAGTGAGTTATCCATAACTCATGCGAAAAATCAGGTTACGGAAAAAGATTGCGCCGTTCCTCCCCGTTTTGCGTACCAACACCGGACTCTTCACCAACTAATTTTGAAACCCAAAAATTAAGGACAATGAAGAGTACATTTTCAGTAATCTACTACCTCAAGCGTCAGGTAGTGAAAAAGGACGGGACAGTTCCCGTCATGGGACGCATCACGGTGGACGGCAGCCAGACACAGTTCAGCTGCAAACTGACTGTCGATCCGAAACTGTGGGACACCAAAGGTGGACGTGTCACGGGCAGAAGCACGGCGGCACTCGAAACGAACCGTATGCTTGACAAGATGCGGGTACGCATCAACAGGCATTATCAGGAAATCATGGAGCGTGACAACTTCGTCACGGCGGAGAAGGTGAAGAACGCCTTTCTCGGACTGGAACACCGCTACCACACGCTGATGCAGGTGTTCCGCCAGCACAACGAGGACTACGAGAAGCAGGTGGAGGCAGGCATGAAAGCCAAAGGCACGCTGCTGAAGTACCGCACCGTTTACAAGCACATGCAAGAGTTCCTCGACATCCGCTACCATGTGAAGGACATCGCCCTAAAAGAGCTTACCCCGGCTTTCATCTCCGACTTCGAGATGTTCCTGCGCACGGACAAGCACTGCTGCACCAATACCGTGTGGCTGTACGTCTGCCCGTTACGGACGATGGTATTCATCGCCATCAACAACGAGTGGCTGACGCGCGACCCGTTCCGCGAGTATGAAATCAAGAAGGAGGAAACAACACGCAGTTTCCTGACCAAAGATGAGATCCGCCTGCTGATGGAGGGGAAACTGAAAAACGCCAAACAGGAATTGTACCGCGACCTCTACCTGTTCTGCGCCTTCACGGGGCTGTCGTTCGCGGATATGCGCAACCTTACGGAAGAGAATATCCGCACCTACTTCGACGAACACGAGTGGATAAACATCAACCGCCAGAAAACGGGCGTGGTGTCCAACATCCGCCTGCTCGACATCGCCAACCGCATAATCGGCAAATACCGGGGACTGTGCGGGGACGGCAGGATATTTCCCGTTCCGCATTATAACACGTGCCTTGCCGGTATCCGTGCCGTCGCCAAGCGTTGCGGCATCACCAAGCATATCACGTGGCATCAGAGCCGCCACACGGCAGCCACGACGATATTCCTCTCCAACGGTGTTCCCATCGAAACGGTCAGCTCCATGCTCGGACACAAGAGCATAAAGACGACGCAGATTTACGCAAAGATAACCAAAGAGAAGCTCAATCAGGACATGGAGAACCTTGCCGCAAGATTGAACGGCGTCGAGGAATTTGCAGGTTGCACCATCTAAAAAGAAAAGCCATGAAACGTGACACAATCATCATCGAGGACAAGGCAGTCAGCGTAACCGGTAACGACGTGTGGATGACCGCCACCGAAATAGCCGGATTGTTCCATACGACCGTCCCGGCAGTGAACGCCGCCATCAGAGCCGTCCGCA
This sequence comes from Butyricimonas sp. RTP31003st1_G1_RTP31003_210430, assembly GCF_040920905.1. Taxonomy (NCBI): domain Bacteria; kingdom Pseudomonadati; phylum Bacteroidota; class Bacteroidia; order Bacteroidales; family Odoribacteraceae; genus Butyricimonas; species Butyricimonas sp. RTP31003st1_G1_RTP31003_210430. Next base: position 66,374 of record NZ_JBCOSQ010000017.1, read on the forward strand.
AGTCGGACGTGCTGAACGACTACGAGGTGTGCCGCTACATGCAGCTTGAAAACGGGCTGCACGCGGACGTGTACGCCCTTGAAATCATCATCCCGGTCGCTTTCAGGGTGAATACCTACAACACCCACCTGTTCCGCACATGGCTGGTGGGAAAGGCACTCTCACAAGAGAAACGGCAGACATACGTGATGTTCATACAGAACGGAAAAGCCGGGTATTGCTGATTGCACATACCCCATAAGACAAGTAAACGGGTAGCACCACAAAAGGTGTCACCCGTTTACTTTTTCATGAAACCGCCTCACTCCAGCGGCTTGCGGTAGTTCGCTTCCAGTACCCCGCGCAGCCCCGTTTCCGGGTAAAGCACCTTCCCTCCCAAAAGTATGAAGGGCAACACGCGGTTGTTGCGGTATTCCTGCAAGGTGCGCCGGCTCACACGGAGCAGTTCCGACACCTCGCCGTCCGTCAGGTAACGTTCCCCGTCCAGCGGAGGACGGTAGCTTTCCAGAAATGCGGACAGCCATTTCGAGCCTTTGCGCATATCCTGCACCACAGAGGCTATCGGCTCGTCTTCCATCGTAAAAACATCGTTGTTCTCGTTCATCATAACTTCGGATTCAGTGGGTGAATAAATCAAATCATCTGCCGTGCGGATAGAGCGTGCCGACAAGCGGTATCAGCCGCTTCACCTCCTCTGGCTTGTAATAGAACCTGCGGTTTATCTGCGAGTAGCCGATAAGCCGCCTGTCACGCAGCGTCTGCAACGTGCGCGGGCTTATTCTCAACTGCCCGCAGACCTCCTCGCCCGTGAGCCATCTTTCCATGCGCCCCGTGTCGCTTTTGCGCCTCAGGGCGGCGACCTTCTCCGAGAGTGCGCCGAATGCCGCCACCATCATCTCGAAAGTCTTTTTCTCGATAGATACTATTTCCATATTCATGTCATTTAGAGTTTGCCGCAAAGGTAACGAAACGGCATACAAGACGTATCGTTTTCCGCTGAAAGGCTGCCTGTTGCGCCGTTTGACCGGGTTACGGAGCCATCTTCCGCAAAAATCTTACGTGAGTCACGTAGTGAGTTGTTAAAGCCCCTTTTGTTTATTGCCGAATTTTGTCGCAGAAACAAAAAGAAAGGACTGAACATGAAAGTGATAACAATGGAAAGTTCCGCCTACAAGGAGATGATGGCGCAGATTGCGAACATCGCAGGGTACATCCGCGAGGCAAGGGACGAGAAGAAACGGAAGCGGGAAACCGAAGACAAGCTGCTTGACACGGCACAGGCGGCGAAGATGCTCAACGTGAGCAAGCGCACCATGCAGCGTATGCGCACCGACCACCGTATCGAGTATGTGGTGGTACGCGGAAGCTGCCGCTACCGCCTTTCCGAGATACTGCGGCTATTGGAGGACAACACAGTAAGGAACGAGGAAGGGACAATAGACACCCTGTTCCACAACCACACGCTGCGCACGGGCGGCAAACCAAAAGGAAGGAGGACATAGGTCATGGAACTGCTCACACGAAACAACTTCGAGGGCTGGATGCAGAAGCTGATGGAACGGCTCGACCGTCAGGACGAACTGCTGCTGGCGATGAAGGCTGAGGGGAAACAGCCCACTATCACGGAAAGCATCCGCCTTTTCGACAATCAGGATTTGTGCATGTTGCTCCAGATAAGCAAACGCACCCTCCAACGCTACCGCAGCGTAGGCGCATTGCCCTACAAGACGCTGGGCAAGAAGACCTATTACAGCGAGGAGGACGTGCTGACATTCCTTTCCAACCATATCAAGGACTTCAAAAAGGAAGATATAGCCTTCTACAAGGCTCGTATCCATAATTTCTTTCATAAATAACCCATTAAAACATTTTTCAGATGGCAAAGAAAAAAGACGAAAAGGACGTGCTGGTAGTCCGTGACGAGAAGACAGGCGAGATCAGCGTGGTAGCCGGGCTGAACGCGGACGGCACACCCAAGCGCACCCCCGCAAAAGCGGAGAACGCGCAGAGTTTCCTGCAATTCGACCGACATGGCGACGTGCTGGACAACTTCTTCAAGAACTTCTTCCGGCAGTGCAAGGAACCCAGCCGCTTCGGTTTCTACCGCATTGCGGCAGACCAAGCTGAAAATCTCTTAGAGGTGATGAAGCAACTGCTGAAAGACCCCGAAGCGAACAAGGAGCTGCTCGCCCCTCACAAGGTGGACACCTCCGACTATGAGAAGAAGGTGCAGGAAGAGATGGCAGCACAACAGACAGAGAAACAAGAACCTCAAAAACAGGAGAACATGGAACAACGGAAAGAACAGCAACAGGACAAATCCGAACAGATGCAGGGCAAACGTGGCTACCAGCCCATCGACGAGAGTAAAATCAACTGGCAGGAGCTGGAGGACAGATGGGGCGTAAAGCGGGACAACCTTGAAAAGTCCGGCGACCTTACGAAGATGCTCAACTATGGCAAGTCCGACTTGGTAAAGGTCAAACCGACCTTCGGCGGCGAATCATTCGAGCTGGACGCCCGCCTCTCCTTCAAGAAGGACGGTGAGGGAAACATCAGCCTCGTGCCGCACTTCATCCGCAAGGAGCAGAAGCTGGATGAGTACAAGGAACACAAATTCTCCGACAATGACCGGAAGAACCTCCGCGAAACGGGCAATCTCGGTAGGGTCGTGGACATTGTGGACAGGGAAACGGGCGAGATCATCCCCTCCTACATCAGCATCGACCGCAAGACGAATGAAATCACGGACATTCCGGCAAGCAGGGTGCGCATCCCGGAGCGCATCGGCAAGACGGAAATCACCACGCAGGAGCGGGACATGCTCCGCGCCGGACTGCCCGTACGCGACAAGCTCATCGAGCGCAACGACGGCAGAAAGTTCGTCACCACCCTGCAAGTGAACGTGGAGCAGCGCGGCGTGGAGTTCGTGCCGGGAACCGGCAAGTCGCCCCGTACCGCACAGACACAGGAAACCAAAGGCGACACATCGAAAAGTCAGGCGCAGGGCGGGGAAAATGCCGCACAGACCAAGAAGGAGCAACGCCGCAACACGTGGACGAACGAGGACGGCAGCATCCGCCCCATCAGCAAATGGAGCGGCGTGAGCTTCACCGACCAGCAGAAAGCCGACTATGTGGCGGGTAAAGCCGTGAAGCTGGAGAACGTGACCGACAAGCAGGGCTTCCATGCCACGATGTATATCAAGTTCAACCCGGAGAAGGGACGCCCGTACCGCTACGACACGAACCCTGACAATGCACAGCAGGTTGCTCCGTCCAACGAGAGCCGCACGCAGGTGGCGGTGAACAACGATGGCAAGACCAACGAGGCTACAAAGAATCTGAGAGAGCCGTTGCAGAAAGGTCAGACCAACCCGAAGGACGCCCGCCAGCAACAGCAGCAGGAGAAGCCGCAGAAGAAAACGGGCAAGGGCATGAAAATGTAATCCCGTGTCCGCCACTGAATCCAAAATAAAATCCAAAGTATCAACAAAAAAGAAGAAGACATGAAGACAATCATTGCAGAAAAGCCCTCCGTGGCACGTGAAATCGCCCGCATCGTGGGCGCGACAAAGAGAGAGGAAGGATATTTCGAGGGAGGCGGTTATGCCGTGACATGGGCATTCGGACACCTCGTTCAGCTTGCCATGCCCGACGGCTACGGCGTGCGCGGATTTGTCCGTGACAACCTCCCGATTATTCCCGACACATTCACGCTCGTCCCCCGTCAGGTCAGGACGGAGAAAGGTTACAAGCCCGACAGCGGCGTGGTGTCGCAGATAAAAGTCATCAAAAGACTGTTCGACACAAGCGAACATATCATCGTGGCGACCGATGCCGGACGCGAGGGAGAGCTTATCTTCCGCTACCTCTACCACTATACGGGTTGCACCACTCCTTTCGTGCGCCTGTGGATCAGCTCTCTCACCGACAAAGCTATCCGCGAGGGACTGCGGAAACTCGAAGACGGCAGCAAATACGACAACCTCTACCTCGCCGCCAAAGCGCGGAGCGAATCCGACTGGCTCGTGGGCATCAACGGCACACAGGCGTTATCCATCGCCGCCGGACACGGCACGTATTCCGTGGGGCGGGTGCAGACACCAACGTTGGCTATGGTATGTGAACGCTACTGGGAGAACCGCCGCTTTACGTCCGAAGCATTCTGGCAGCTCCATATCGCAACGGACGGTTGCGACGGCGAAGTCGTGAAATTCTCATCCTCCGAGAAATGGAAAGAGAAAGAACCGGCGATGGAACTATATAATAAGGTAAAGGCGGCAGGTTGCGCCACTGTCACGAAAGCCGAGCGCAAGGAGAAGACGGAGGAAACTCCCTTGCTCTACGACCTGACCACGCTCCAGAAAGAAGCCAACGCCAAGCACGGCTTCACGGCGGAACAGACGCTTGAAATCGCGCAGAAACTCTACGAAAAGAAGTTGATAACCTATCCGAGAACGGGAAGCCGCTACATCCCCGAAGACGTGTTTGCCGAAATTCCCAAACTGCTCGCTTTCATCGGCACACAGCCCGAATGGAAAGACAAGGTGCGGGCAAAAGCCGCCCCGACACGCCGCAGCGTGGACGACGGCAAGGTGACAGACCACCATGCCCTGCTCGTCACGGGTGAGAAACCGCTCTTCCTCTCCAAAGAGGACAATACCATCTATCAGATGATTGCCGGGCGCATGGTCGAGGCATTCTCTGAGAAATGCGTCAAGGATGTGACCACTGTCACGGCGGAATGTGCCGGAGTGGAGTTTACCGTAAAAGGCAGCGTCGTGAAGCAAACCGGATGGCGTGCCGTCTATGGCGAGGAAAAAGAGGAAATTACCATCCCCGGCTGGCAGGAAGGCGACACGCTGACACCGAAAGGCTCGTCCATTACCGAAGGAAAGACCAAACCCAAGCCGCTGCATACCGAAGCCACCCTGCTCTCGGCAATGGAAACGGCGGGCAAGGAAATTGAGGACGACGCACTGCGGCAGGCGATGAAGGACTGTGGCATCGGTACTCCCGCCACACGCGCCTCCATCATCGAAACGCTTTTCAAGCGCGGTTACATGGAACGCTGCAAGAAGTCGCTTGTTCCCACCGAAAAAGGACTTGCCCTCAATTCCGTCGTCAAGACGATGCGCATCGCCGATGTTGCCATGACGGGCGAATGGGAAAAGGAGCTGGCGCGTATCGAGCGCGGGGAACTGTCCGACGACACCTTCCGCAAGGAGATAGAGGCGTACACACGTGAGATAACCTCCGAACTGATCTCGTGCGACAAGCTCTTCGGCAGCCGTGACTCCGGCTGCGCGTGTCCCAAGTGTGGCACGGGCAGGATGCGGTTCTACGGCAAGGTGGTACGCTGCGACAACACGGAGTGCGGACTGCCCGTGTTCCGGCTGAAAGCGGGACGCACCCTGTCCGACGATGAAATCAAAGACCTGCTCACCGAAGGGCATACCAAGCTGCTCAAAGGGTTCAAGAGCAAACAGGGCAAGAGTTTCGATGCTGTTGTCGCCTTTGACGGGGAATATAACACGACTTTTGTGTTCCCGGAGGCTAAAAAGGACAAGAAATTTTCAGGACGGAAGAAATAGTATTAACTTTGCCACTTGTTCAGAGTAATGAATTGTTCTTCGATACCGGATTACACTCATACTTTGGATTTAGTGGTGGCACTCGGAGGGATACCGAGTGCCTTTTTCTTCCTTTTTCCAACCGATTATCCCGTTAATTATCAATCCGCTAAATCCAAAGTAATGAACAACAAGAAGAAAAACGAGGGTCAGACCGACTTTTCCTATTACGGTCTGTACCTGCTGGACTATCTCCGCACGAACAAGTTTGAACAGGCTGACGACACCGCTTTCATACGGGAACGGGCCGACCGTGCCGCCGAAACGTATGAGAGGGCACGGCTTGAAGGCTATCCCGCCGATGGTGCGCAGGAACTGGCGATGGACACGCTGCTGCGCGGGCTGCATTATTCCCGTTACGCCATCCTCCGCGAAGTCGTGGAAAACGAGTTTGCCGATGAAGTGCCGGAAGAGAAGCGTGAAGCCTTTGTCCTGAAACTGCTGCCGCTTGTCGGCAACGTGTTCTCCGTCTATGACCTCTCGGATGACAATTTCGCCCTGTCTTCCGATTACGACCTGCTCTACACGGAGCTGACGGGAGCAACCGTCCTTTACTTAGACGAATATGGCGTTTAACCGCAAACAGAAACTGCGGGACAACATCGAGGCGATACGGACGGCATTCATCCTTGACAGGGAAAATAGGACAGCGACAACCGAAGAGCGTGCCATACTTCAAAGGTACTGCGGTTTCGGCGGTCTGAAATGTATCCTCAACCCTGCAAAGGAACTGACGGATGCCGTCCGGTGGGCGAAATCCGACCTCGAACTGTTCGCCCCGACGGTGGAGCTGCACAGGCTTATCCGTGAGAACAGCAAGGACGAAACAGAGTACAAGCGGTTTGTGGATTCGCTGAAAGCGTCCGTGCTGACCGCTTTCTACACCCCCAAAGAGATAACCGACACCATCGCGGACGTGCTGGCAGATTACAGCGTCCGCCCCGCCCGTATGCTCGAACCGTCGGCAGGTGTCGGCGTGTTCGTGGATTCCATGCTGCGGCACAGCCCCAATGCGGATGTGATGGCTTTCGAGAAGGATCTGCTCACGGGTACAATCTTGAGGCATCTCTATCCCGACCAGAAAATGCGCACCTGCGGTTTTGAGAAAATCGAAAGACCGTTCAACAATTATTTCGACTTGGCGGTGTCCAACATTCCGTTCGGTGACATTGCCGTGTTCGACGCGGAGTTTCAGCGGAGCGACTCTTTCGGCAGACGCTCCGCCCAGAAAACCATCCACAACTATTTCTTTCTCAAAGGACTGGATGCCGTGCGTGACGGCGGTATCGTGGCGTTCATCACCTCGCAAGGGGTATTGAATAGCACCAAGACCTCCGTGCGTAACGAGCTGTTCAGTCAGGCCAATCTGGTATCCGCGATACGCCTGCCCAACAACCTGTTCACGGACAACGCGGGCACGGAGGTGGGCAGTGACCTGATTGTCCTGCAAAAGAACCTCAGCAAGAAGGAAATGTCGCAGGACGAGCGGCTGATGACCGTGATACAGACGGACACGAAAACCGCCCTGACCGACAACGCCTATTTCATCCACCACCCGGAACGCATCGTGCATACGATGGCGAAACTTGACACAGACCCCTACGGGAAGCCCGCTATGGTTTATCTGCACGAGGGCAAGGCAGCAGGCATCGCCGGGGATTTGCGCCGTATGCTCGACGAGGATTTCCATTACAGGCTTGCCATGCGCTTGTATTCGGGTTCAATCCGGCAGGCAGGAACGGAAGAAAAAGTTGCCGTTCAAAATAAAGTAGAGCGTCCTGCCATAAAATTGGAAACAGTATCCTCGGCGCAGACGGTGGAAACTCCGACAGAAAAGCCGCAACCCGCAGATGAAAAGCCGGAGATAGAACCGCGCCCGCAATATTCCGCAGGCGTGCAGCTCACCCTGCTTGACCTCTGGGGGATGACGGAAGAGGTCAGCCAACCGAAAACCTCCAAAAAGAAAAAGACGGTGAAAAAGGCAGTTACGGCAAAGTCCACTCCGCCCAAACCGAAAGTCACGGTTACACCGACAGCTCCAACTGCAAAACCCGCAATGGAGAATAAGGAGGTGAAAGCGGAGAACACCGCCAAGCCTGCCGACCCGGACGACATCTATGCCACACTGGACTGGGATACCAATCCTCCCATCAACGGTTTCTATGAAATGATGATGGGTTTGACGCCGGAGCGTAGGAAAGAACTTCGGGAACTGGCAAGGCAGCATAACGAGAAACAAGTGGCGGAAAAGACGGAAGTGAAAGCCGTGCCGGAAACTTCCCGTGAGCAGCCACGACAGGAGGAAACACAGCCGGAGGCAGTCGCCGCACCTGCCGTTACAGATACCCCATCGGAAGCGGTGGGGACTTTCCTTTTCCCCGACATCGAAGCGGAAAAGCCGAAGGAGGAAGTCGTGGACCTTTCTCCGCGTGCCTACCACCGCACGCCGGAGATGCACCTGCGCGAAGGGTCGCTGGTGGCTGACCGGGGGCGTCATAACATCGGCTACCTGAAAGACATCACGCCATACGGGGCGACATTCCAGCCGCTCGACCTGAAAGGATACCAGAAGGAAAAGGCGTTGTTGTATGTGTCGCTGCGTGACGCCTACGAGCGTCTGTACCGTTATGAATCGCTCCGGCGCGAGGCAAATGTTCCGTGGCGAGAGCATCTGAATACCTGTTACGATGAGTTTGTCATGCGCTACGGCAACCTCAACGCCAAGCAGAACGTGAAGTTAGTGATGATGGATGCGGGCGGGCGCGACATCCTTTCGCTGGAACGGATGGAAAACGGAAAGTTCGTCAAGGCGGACATCTTCGAGCATCCTGTTTCCTTCGCGGTGGAGAGCCATGCCAACGTAGGCTCTCCCGAAGAAGCCCTGTCTGCGTCGCTCAACAAATATGGTACGGTCAATCTCGACTATATGCGGGAGATAACCGACAGCACGGCGGAGGATTTGCTCACTGCCCTGCAAGGGCGCATCTACTACAATCCGCTCGTGACCGGTTACGAAATCAAAGACCGTTTCATCGCCGGAAATGTCATAGAGAAAGCGGAACGCATAGAGGCATGGATGGGTGACAATCCCGAAAATGAGCGTATGCCGGAGGTGAAGCAGGCGTTGGAGGCTCTGAAAGATGCCGAGCCGCAGCGCATCGCCTTCGAGGATCTGGACTTCAATTTCGGGGAACGCTGGATTCCGACGGGTGTCTATGCCGCCTACATGAGCCGGCTGTTCGACACGGAGGTGAAAATCGCCTATTCCGCAAGCATGGACGAGTTTTCGGTGGTGTGCGGCTACCGCACCATGAAAATCACGGACGAGTTTCTGGTGAAGGGGTATTACCGGAACTATGACGGTATGCACCTCCTAAAACACGCCCTGCACAACACCTGCCCTGACATGATGAAGTCCATCGGCAAGGACGAGCATGGCAACGACATCAAGATGCGCGACAGCGAGGGAATACAACTCGCCAACGCCAAGATTGACGAGATACGAAACGGCTTCTCCGAATGGCTCGAAGAGCAGTCGCCGCAGTTCAAGGAGCGGCTTGTGACGATGTATAACCGCAAGTTCAACTGTTTCGTGCGCCCGCGCTACGACGGCTCCCATCAGACCTTTCCCGACCTCAACCTGAAAGGGCTGGCAAGCCGGGGTATCAAGAGCGTCTATCCCTCACAGATGGATTGCGTCTGGATGTTGAAACAGAACGGCGGCGGAATTTGCGACCACGAGGTGGGAACCGGTAAGACGCTGATAATGTGCATCGCCGCGCATGAGATGAAGCGTCTGAATTTGGCACACAAGCCGATGATTATCGGGCTGAAAGCCAACGTTGCGGAGATTGCAGCCACCTATCAGGCGGCATATCCCAACGCACGTATTCTGTACGCTTCGGAGAAGGACTTTTCGACCGCCAACCGTGTGCGCTTCTTCAATAATATAAAGAACAACGACTACGATTGCGTCATCATGTCGCACGACCAGTTCGGCAAGATACCGCAGTCGCCGGAATTGCAGCAGCGCATCCTGCAAGCAGAGCTTGACACGGTGGAGGAAAACCTCGAAGTGCTACGGCAGCAGGGAAAGAACGTGTCGCGGGCGATGCTGAAAGGATTGGAGAAGCGCAAGCACAACCTTGAAGCGAAGCTGGAGAAGGTGGAACACGCCATAAAGTCACGCACGGACGACGTGGTGGATTTCAAGCAGATGGGCATCGACCACATCTTCATAGATGAGAGCCACCAGTTCAAGAATCTGACTTTCAACACGCGCCACGACCGTGTGGCGGGATTGGGAAACAGCGAGGGAAGCCAGAAGGCACTTAACATGCTCTTTGCCATACGCACCATACAGGAGCGCACAGGAAAAGACTTGGGTGCGACCTTCCTCTCCGGCACGACTATCAGCAACTCACTGACTGAATTGTACCTGCTGTTCAAGTACCTGCGCCCGAAGGAGCTGGAACGGCAGGACATAAGGTGTTTCGACGCTTGGGCGGCGATATTTGCCAAGAAGACGACGGATTTTGAATTTAACGTGACGAACAATGTGGTCCAGAAGGAGCGTTTCCGCTACTTCATCAAAGTGCCGGAGCTTGCCGCCTTCTATAATGAAATCACGGACTACCGCACGGCGGAGGATGTGGGCGTTGACCGTCCTGCCAAGAACGAGATACTGCACCATATACCGCCCACGCCGGAACAGGAGGACTTCATACAGAAACTGATGCAGTTCGCCAAGACGGGCGATGCCACCTTGTTGGGCAGGCTGCCGCTTTCGGAAACGGAAGAAAAGGCGAAGATGCTCATCGCCACGGACTATGCCCGGAAAATGGCACTCGACATGCGCATGATAGACCCGAATTACGAAGATCATCCCGACAACAAAGCGAGTCACTGTGCCAAGATGATCGCGGAGTATTATCAAAAATACGACGCCCAGAAAGGCACGCAGTTCGTTTTCTCTGATTTGGGGACATACCAGCCGGGCGACGGGTGGAACGTCTATTCGGAAATCAAGCGCAAACTGACGGAGGACTACGGTATACCGCCAAGCGAGGTGCGCTTCATTCAGGAGTGCAAGACCGACAAGGCGCGGAAGGCGGTGATAGACGCCATGAACGCCGGGACGGTGCGTGTGCTGTTCGGCTCTACCTCTATGCTCGGAACGGGTGTGAACGCCCAGAAACGGTGTGTGGCTATCCATCATCTCGATACGCCGTGGCGACCGTCCGACTTGCAACAGCGTGACGGACGCGGAGTTAGGGCAGGTAATGAGATTGCCAAACATTTCGCCGGGAACAACGTGGATGTAATCATCTACGCGGTGGAGAAGTCACTGGACAGCTACAAGTTCAACCTCCTGCACTGCAAGCAGACTTTCATAAGCCAGCTCAAAAGCGGTGCGATGGGTGCGCGTACCATCGACGAGGGGGCAATGGACGAAAAATCGGGCATGAATTTCTCGGAATACATGGCGTTGCTCTCCGGCAATACCGACCTGTTGGACAAGGCGAAACTGGAAAAGCGGATCGCATCGCTCGAAGGGGAACGCAAGTCGTTCAACAAGGGCAAGCGTGATTCGGAGTTCAAGCTGGAGTCAAAGACCGGCGAGTTGCGCAACAACACGGCTTTCATAGATGCCATGACGGAGGACTGGAACCGCTTCCTGTCGGTGGTGCAGACCGACAAGGAGGGCAACCGCCTTAATATAATAAAGGTGGACGGAGTGGATTCCGCCGATGAGAAGGTCATCGGAAAGCGTTTGCAGGAGATAGCCAAGAATGCCACGACCGGAGGGTTGTACACGCAGGTCGGTGAACTTTACGGTTTTCCGATAAAGGTGGTGAGCGAAAGGATACTCAAAGAGGGATTGGAGTTCACCGACAACCGCTTCGTGGTCGAGGGGAACTACAAGTACACCTACAACAACGGGCATCTGGCGATGGCTGACCCGTTGGCCGCCGCCCGCAACTTCCTCAACGCGATGGAGAGGATACCCTCCATCATCGACCAGTACAAGGCGAAGAACGAGGTGCTGGAGATGGAGATACCGCAGTTACAGGAGATAGCGGGTAAGGTGTGGAAGAAGGAGGACGAGCTGAAGCAGTTGAAGTCCGAACTTGCCGCCCTTGACCGAAAAATTCAGCTGGAGCTTGCGCCACCCACGCCCGAAGTCGCAGAAAAGGAGAATGAAGGGCAACAGCTCAAGCCGGAAGCGGAAGATGTGAGGAACAGGCAGGCGCAATATCCCGAAAATGCACCGCCGCAGATACGCAGTCCGGCGGATAGTATCGTTGCCAACCATGTCATAATCGGGCGTCCGGGACTGTATGCCAAGGAGGAAACCCGGTCCAAAGGATTGAAAATATAACCTAAGGAATTTTATCTGAAGTATTAATAAGGGCTATCCCAAAAGGTCTAAAAGTAAATTTTATCCTTTCTGCAAGTATCTATAGGATGGCAACTGCATTTTTTTCTTTTTGGGCAGCCCTTATTAAAATTTATTCTTATTTTAGGTTATATACATTCATGTCCATTTATGTAAAAAATTCCTGCTGACCTTGTTTATGTCTTGTCAGTCACCATTTGCAAAACCATATTTGACCCTCAAAGAGGCTGAATTTGATAAGTAACTTGCTACATACTCATAATAAGGAGCTAAATAGAACACGAATGGGAAATACACAAATGCTAAACTAAAGAAGATATTGGCCAAAATAAACGCTATACCGAGAGAGAAACTTGATTTTTCAACTTCCTAAAACGGTGTTGTTCAAACATTTCTACTTATTTGTACTTGCCAGTTGAACCTACGCTTCCCTAATAAAATGTCTATGGTAAAAAGTTAAAAAATCCTCCCACTTTTGTTAGATATATTTTTTTGTGTAATTTTGTAATCGTTATGCGGCAGTAATAATATACATATTAATACGAGTTAGTAATCCTGTAGTTCTCATATGCTACGAGGAGGTATTAAAAGGTGCGTTTCGACAATGCATCTACTGTAGTATATTATTGCTTAATCCAAATGAATATTATAAATTTAGGAATTCTTGCTCACATTGATGCAGGAAAAACTTCCGTAACCGAGAATCTGCTGTTTGCCAGTGGAGCAACGGAAAAGTGCGGCCGTGTGGATAATGGTGACACCATAACGGACTCTATGGATATAGAGAAACGTAGAGGAATTACTGTCCGGGCTTCTACGACATCTATTATCTGGAATGGAGTGAAATGCAATATCATTGACACTCCGGGACACATGGATTTTATTGCGGAAGTGGAGCGGACATTCAAAATGCTTGATGGAGCAGTCCTCATCTTATCCGCAAAGGAAGGCATACAAGCGCAGACAAAGTTGCTGTTCAGTACTTTACAAAAGCTGCAAATCCCGACAATTATATTTATCAATAAGATTGACCGTGCCGGTGTGAATTTGGAGCGTTTGTATATGGATATAAAAACAAATCTGTCGCAAGATGTCCTGTTTATGCAAACTGTTGTCGATGGATCGGTTTATCCGGTTTGCTCCCAAACATATATAAAGGAAGAATACAAAGAATTTGTATGCAACCATGACGACGATATATTAGAACGATATTTGGCGGATAGCGAAATTTCACCGGCTGATTATTGGAATACGATAATCGCTCTTGTGGCAAAAGCCAAAGTCTATCCGGTGCTACATGGATCAGCAATGTTCAATATCGGTATCAATGAGTTGTTGGACGCCATTTCTTCTTTTATACTTCCTCCGGCATCAGTCTCAAACAGACTTTCAGCTTATCTCTATAAGATAGAGCATGACCCCAAAGGGCATAAAAGAAGTTTTCTTAAAATAATTGACGGAAGTCTGAGACTTCGAGACGTTGTAAGAATCAACGATTCGGAAAAATTCATCAAGATTAAAAATCTAAAGACTATTTATCAGGGCAGAGAGATAAATGTTGATGAAGTGGGTGCCAATGATATCGCGATTGTAGAAGATATAGAAGATTTTCGAATCGGAGATTATTTAGGTGCTAAACCTTGTTTGATTCAAGGATTATCTCATCAGCATCCCGCTCTCAAATCCTCCGTCCGGCCAAATAAGCCCGAAGAGAGAAGCAAGGTGATATCCGCTCTGAATACATTGTGGATTGAAGACCCGTCTTTGTCCTTTTCCATAAACTCATATAGTGATGAATTGGAAATCTCGTTATATGGTTTGACCCAAAAGGAAATCATACAGACATTGCTGGAAGAACGATTTTCCGTAAAGGTCCATTTTGATGAGATCAAGACTATCTACAAAGAACGACCTATAAAAAAGGTCAATAAGATTATTCAGATCGAAGTACCACCCAACCCTTACTGGGCCACAATAGGGCTGACTCTTGAACCCTTACCGTTAGGGGCAGGGTTGCAAATCGAAAGTGACATCTCCTATGGTTATCTGAACCATTCTTTTCAAAATGCCGTTTTTGAAGGGATTCGTATGTCTTGCCAATCTGGTTTACATGGATGGGAAGTGACAGATCTGAAAGTAACTTTTACTCAAGCCGAGTATTATAGCCCGGTAAGTACACCTGCTGATTTCAGACAGCTGACCCCTTATGTCTTCAGGCTGGCTTTGCAACAGTCAGGTGTGGACATTCTCGAACCGATGCTCTGTTTTGAGTTGCAGATACCCCAAGTAGCGAGTTCCAAAGCTATTACAGATTTGCAAAAACTGATGTCTGAGATTGAAGACATCAGTTGTAATAATGAGTGGTGTCATATTAAAGGGAAAGTTCCATTAAATACAAGTAAAGACTATGCCTCAGAAGTAAGTTCGTACACTAAGGGCTTAGGCATTTTTATGGTTAAGCCATGTGGGTATCAAATAACAAAAGACGGTTATTCTGATAATATCCGCATGAACGAAAAAGATAAACTTTTATTCATGTTCCAAAAATCAATGTCATTAAAATAATGGAGCGGTCAGGAAATTTCTATAAGGCAATACGGTTGGGATATATACTTATCTCCATTCTTATCGGATGTATGGCATATAATAGCCTCTATGAATGGCAGGAGATAGAAGCATTAGAACTTGGCAATAAAAAAATAGACGAGCTCCGAAAAGAAATAAACAATATCAATATTCAAATGATAAAATTTTCTCTATTGGGTGAAACAATACTGGAATGGAACGATAAAGATATCGAGCATTACCATGCACGGCGTATGGCAATGGACAGTATGCTCTGCCGTTTCAAGGCCACCTATCCAGCAGAGCGCATCGATAGTGTGCGCAGT